>NZ_CATNHG010000078.1:0-112343 GCF_950097965.1 Bacillus sp. T2.9-1 | reverse complement strand
GCTCCAAGTAAAGTGACAAAGTGCCTGAACTATTTCCAGTAAAGAACCAATATCAAATTAATGAAAAAGTGTTAAATTTAATATGGATAGGTGTTTTATATATGTCTCATTTGGCTAGGTCAGTTCATTCTAAGTGTTTTTTATTGTTATAGCCTTTTATGTTATACAATTCGAATAGCTGTCCCATCCGCTCCATATACAGATTCTGAAGGTGCAACCTCTTAACGCCTAAGTCATATCCTGCTACAATATCCTCAAGTTCCTGTTGTGTGTAGAAGAATCTAATCCATTCTTCGTCTTCTGCAGTGGCAAAGCTAATTTTCTGCTCCTTGTATTCCTGAAGCTTCTGCTTGTGACGTTTCTCAGCCTTCTTCATGATATTAACCTTACGCTTTAGTTCATAGTCCGCTACATTTTCGTTTATGAATAGGTCTTTATCATTGACATAGACTTCTAGGGAATCGACACAGTATGTTTCAAGATATCGCTGTACCGCTTTACTTGAAGCCTTTAATATCACTGCGTATTCTTTCCAGTAATACTTGATTCCTAATTTATTACCATTTTCGTCCTTAACTTCTGCTAATGTCTCTTTCCATTCACGATTGAAGTTTTTAACCTTTTTAGCATTTCGATGTGCAGTTAGGTTGAATTCAACAACCTCATGTTTCTTCATCAATTCTCGTCTAGCCTTTAGAATCTTCTTCATAATTTCGGGATTGATACTGACCTTCCCATCTTTGCCATATGCCATCCAGTTCTCATAGAATAAAATGATACCGCATTTTTCCATATGCTCTAAGGTCTTAACCAATTGCCCATATATTTCAAGGCAGTGCTGTGTAAACTCATCTAATAGCTTCGTTTGGTCTTCTTCAAGGGTTCCACTTTGAATTGCCTTATCAATGTGTTTCTGACGAAGCTTACTACTGTGTCTAGAACGTAATAGGTCATATTCAAGTTCAGTAATTAATCCAAATTCAACTGCCCATTTTCCTAGACTCATACTTGCTTGTTGCGTCATATCATATTCTAAGTGAGTGGCTACAATTACATCCATTGGAATTCTATGTTCAACTTGTTGACGACCGCTTCTTACACGACCGTCTTTCTTCATAGCTTTATCTTCAAGTTTTCCACTGCATTTGATTTTCCGTTTCGAGCCTCTGCCTTCTTCTTTGACGGATTCCCAATCTTGCTCAACACGTTTGATTATTGAATCAAATGAACGTCTATTAAGATTCCCATTATTCTCGAATGATTCCTTTTGAACCTCTGTCCCGTATTCCTCAACCAATTCCGCTAATGTAAATATTTTTTCCACTTTTCATCTTCCTTTTCAATAGAGGCGGTGCATCAGATGATACACCACATTTAATTCTCCCCTTTCATAGTTTAGTTAGTGTTTTTGCTTTTGATTTAGATTGGTAAAAATCGTGCATCTTTTGTCGTAATATAAATAAGGGTATATGAATTAATATTATGTTAAAAGTTGCACGATTTTTTAAACCCTTAATTGCCCTTGATATTACAAGCATTTCAGGTAATTTTTTACAGATTGAGATTGATAGGGTCGTCACCTTTAGGTGGCGAAGTGACCACAGGGAGCGTCCCAAACAACGACCGTAGGGAGGCGTAGCAGTGAGCGAAGCGATTGCCCATTGTTCTTTCTACTCAACTCTACCGATGAATATAACACCTTAATCCAATTTCAATCCTACGATATCAATGGTTTGAGCAAGATTTTAGTTTACCTTCTGAGCTAAATCCTGTAACTATTGTCTAATTACTTAACCACCCATTCACCTTGGGATATCAATCTTTATTGCAGTTGATACTTCTATTATATCAAACCCAAATTTGCCTATTTGCATCAAATCCTTTAGGAAAATGCTAAGGAATCTGGCAAAAGTGCTAACCAAGAACTTTTTATAGGTAATTTGTGGAATCCCAATCAATTCGGCACTAAGAGCAATAAACAGATTCAATTGAAATTAGATGAGCGATTTCCCACCCATTCATGGTGAAAAGATTACATTGGCATTGTATCAGATTAGATGTTTAGTGTTGAAACAACTCACTAAAACCACCAATTAGCTATTGAAAGCTTGAATATCAAGGGATATTATCTACTTGTCTCCAAAATGCTTCCACAAATTACCTCATGGTAATTATTACATTATCCTTAAACAATATATGTAAAAAGAGAGCAGCTATGTGACCGAATGCTCTACGAACCAGTATCCTCCAGATTATTCATTGATAAATCAAAAATTATAGAATATTATGGGTTTTTATGTAATTTATTGTTATAATTAGGACAATTGTTTTAGATACATTTACATATTAGGGGTGTTTCCATGCGACTGAAAAAGTTCAGTGTTTTAAACTACAAAGTCTTTAATACAAAGTTCAGCATTGATTTTTCCAGTGAGAACATTGTTATTTTGACAGGTAGAAACAATACAGGTAAGTCAACATTTCTAGAAGCAATTAACCAGTTTTACCTTCCTACTACCGCTAAAGCGAAGATACCAGTTGAGTGCTACTCCAACCAAGACGAGAACAAAACCATTGAATTAGAAGCTGAGTTTGTTGTCGACAGCGAGACTGGAGAAACAGTAACCATTGTGAAAAAGTATTCGAATGATAATGGAAAATACTTTGATACGCAAGGTACTGAAATTAAACGAACTCATGAGCTGAAAGAAACATTAGATGAAATTTTGGCAAATAGCCCTTATTACATCACACCTTATATGACTACTGAAGAAATTGACAAGCAGGTTCAAGAAATTTACTCGCAGATAATTACAGCAGAATTAAGCAAGTTGGAAATGGAAGAATTTGATGAAGAAGAACTTCAAGCAATTAAGAGCGAATACTTAGAGTTAAAAAGCTCAATCCCTAGATTATTAAAGAAATTAAAAAGCAAGACTGATTTTTCACTCTCAA
The DNA here is from genome assembly GCF_950097965.1 of Bacillus sp. T2.9-1. Taxonomy (NCBI): domain Bacteria; kingdom Bacillati; phylum Bacillota; class Bacilli; order Caryophanales; family Bacillaceae; genus Bacillus; species Bacillus sp. T2.9-1. The sequence goes on along the minus strand of NZ_CATNHG010000078.1, from coordinate 109,388 downwards.
ATGTTAGTGATAGCGTATCAAAAAGTTTACAAAGTGTATTTTCAAATAGCTCTCTTCAGCTTTCAGTTCAAGGTGGAGAAAGCAACGGCTTTTCAGTATCTGATATAGTCAAGTCTACTAGCTCTAGCGTACTAATAGGAAACATGCACAGCAGTGATATGCCCCTCTCTACACAAGGTACAGGAATACAAAGAATGAGTTTAATTTACATCATCCAAAACATGATTGAACAAGGATTGATGGGAACAAACAGCACGCAAAAAATGCTACTTATCGATGAGCCAGAAGCATTTTTACACCCAGAAGCTGTTAGAGCTTTAAGTAGGTCGCTTTATGCTATTGGAAGTAGGATGCCATTAATTATCTCTACCCACTCTCCTGTGCTAATTGACCTTTCTGAGAACCATACTACTATTCAGGTATTTAGAATTGGAAAAACCGAAGCCATTGAGCTTTATCAATCATCCAGCTCCCAGTTTGACGAAGATGATATAAAAAACATGAAGCTCTTGAATTATGCGGATTCGTATGTCAACGAATTCTTCTTTGCTGATAAGATAATTGTTGTAGAAGGCGACACTGAATATGTTGCATTTAAGCACTTTATTAAAGAGCGTGGTTTAAACATACACGTCATTAGGGCAAGAGGCAAGGCAACAATCTGCTCCCTCATGAAAATTCTTAACCAATTTAACACCAGATATTACATCTTGCATGATATAGACAATCACGAGAGATTTACACATTCAACGCTGAAAGCTCAACAAACAAACTGTTATAACATATACGCATTAAAAGAGGATTCTACTAGAATCTTTGGCTCAGTCCCTAACCTTGAACGTGCTATTGGCTTAGGTGATGTTCCTAACAGTAAAAAGACAGAAACCATTCACAGAATAATACATGATGCAGTTGATTCATCTTATATTCAAGCTAGAGAGAAGGTAGAGAAGGTATTCAACTACATTTTTAGTTTGGAAAATCAAATGTCCCTAGAGCATCCTTTTATCGAGATTATTAGAGATAAGGATTATGAAAACCTGTTTACCCCATTATTGAATCAGGAACGCAAGGTACTGAAAAGGAAATCTAAGGCAGTTTCTAAGATGGAGCAAGTATCATTTGATATGTAAATGAGATATAAATTGTTTATTCCAATACATTTGCGGAGCAGGTTTATGACAAAAAATCAAGTAGAGGGAAGATTCGCTCAAGCTTTAAAATGGTTCTCTCCCTCTTCTGTCTTTCCTTTTAATGAGGACTGCTTACAAATAAGCACGAAGGTCATTTGCTACTTCATCGACATCTAAGTACAAGTATTTAGTTGTGACCGATATATCGCTATGTCCCAATGCCTTAGATATCACAGCAACATTTGCCCCTTTATCAAGCAATGATTTTGCAAAACCTCTTCTTAAGGCATGAGGATTGATGTTCTTCAAACCACACATCTTGGAATACTTATTTAGTCGTTTCTGGATGTTATTATGTGTTGGTGAGGTTGATATAACATCACCGTACTTGGTAATAAACAACAAGCTATTCTTCTTGCCATATTCCCTTCTAATCACCGCATTTTGCTTTATAAGAACCTCTAACAGTTTTTTAAGTAAGTCATCAAAAGGTAATTTAATTTGTTGATGATTTTTCATAATGCTTCCTTCCAAATTTAGCACATTGTTATTGAAGTCTATATGACGTTCTTCAAGTTGAGTCAATGTATTAATTCTAATACCTGTTTTAAACATCACTAGAACGGCTACAGCATCCCTTAGCTGGATGAAATTGCTTAAGTCTAGTAAAGAGAGCAATACTTTAACATCACGCTCTGTAGCACCTTCTTTAACCTTTTGGTCCACTTTAATGTTAATGGTTTTCCAAAACTTGATATCAATCCAACCGTTATCAAAACAGCGTGAGAGAAAAGCCTTTAGACATTTCAAACGAGTGAGTTTGGTTTGATTACTTACTTCCATGGTATCTAACCATTTGTAAATGGTATCGGCAGTAATATCTGAAACATGGACTACATTTGTTACGCTTTGAAAATGCTCTATATGAAGGACATAATCACTTATAGTTCGGCTTCTATTACCGCTTACCTTCATTTGCCTTGTAATGGTTTCTAAAGCACTAGAAATCAACATCGAGTCATTTAATACCTCAGTCTGTTTTATTTTTGCTTTAGAGGCGGTTGAACTGGTAACAGTTAATCCATCTAATAATCCTTTTACATCCACTTCAACATCTAATAATCCTTTTCTTTTAGTCATACAAAAAAACCCCCTATATCGTAAATGATTCAAGTCAATAATGGGTGTAATTTCTTACATGACCGTTATACTGACCGTTTCACTAAACGATATAAGAGGTTGAAAAATTGCGTTTCATTTGGTATGTAGTATGGCGTCCCAGGAGAGATTCGAACTCCCGACCGACGGCTTAGAAGGCCGTTGCTCTATCCAGCTGAGCTACTGGGACATGGTTTATTTGATTATTTTCGAAACAGCTACCTAAAGTATTGTATCATAACCTTTTAAAAAATCATAGTCTTTCTTTATAATACCTATAATTTAAGTGTTACTAAGTTGAAAATAATCTATTAAAATATACTTAAAATAATTTAAGTTTATAAAAATACGTCCCAGGAGAGATTCGAACTCCCGACCGACGGCTTAGAAGGCCGTTGCTCTATCCAGCTGAGCTACTGGGACATGTTATGTATTTGCTTTAGTCCTAATGAGGACAATAATTATTATATGACTATAGAAAAACAAAGTCAATAGTTAATTAAAGTTTTTTTCCTAATGAGGAATTTTTTTCTCCTCATTAGGAAAAATCATACTAAAGAGAAAAATCATTCTTTAATTCTGGAAGTAAACCTTTATGAAAATCATAGACCTCAGTCTCTAACCGATCACGCTCAATCGTTAAAATCACATATGTTTGTTCCATTCTTCCCCTAGGCAGACGCAAACTACCAGGATTGATGAATAAAACATCATCAACTACTTCCATCCCTAAATAATGAGAATGACCAAAGCAAGCGATGTCTGCCTGTACTTCCTTTGCTTTATACAATAGGCTATTAAGAGAAGACTTTACACCATATAGGTGCCCATGCGTTAAAAAAATCTTTTTTCCAGCGATTTCTTGAATTGTTTCGGTTGGATATTTGTCCTCATAATCACAGTTACCTTGAACGGTAATATAGCCCTCCATCACATCTTCGCTTGCAGCTAATTCTGAATCGCCACAATGTAGAAATAAGTCTACTTCTTTTCCATGTCTTTTCTTTAAAACACCTAATTCGGATACCAAACCATGACTGTCACTAACAATCAAAACCTTCATCCTAGTTCCCTTCCTTAAAAACAGCAGGTAACTGTTCTTTTAGTTTTTTCAATGCATTTGCACGGTGACTAATATTATTTTTTACTTCTGGAGGCAATTCAGCCATCGCCTTTTTCTCCTCTACTACATAAAAGATCGGATCATAACCAAATCCATATTCTCCTCTTCTTTCCTCCAATATAACCCCTTCACAGGTGCCAGTAAATGTTAGAGAGGCTTCATTTGGAATAGCAACCGCTAATGTACAGCAGAAGCGAGCTGTTCTTTCTTCTGTTGGAATTCCCTCTAATTCACGTAAAACCTTATCCATATTGTCTTGATCGTTTTTTTGTTCTCCAGCATATCGAGCAGAGTATACTCCTGGTCTACCATTTAAAGCATCTACCACAAGACCAGAATCATCAGAAATAACGACACGATTTAGTAGTTTAGAAATCGTTTCTGCTTTGAGAAGAGCGTTTTCTTCAAATGTACTTCCTGTTTCCTCTACATCCGGCACATCTGGAAAGTCTAAAAGTGTTTTTACTTCATAGCCAAGTGGCGAAAACATTTGAACAAATTCCTTCGCCTTACCTGTATTCTTTGTTGCAATTATTATCTCTTTCATCATAATTCTCCTTAATTAACCAAAAATGTCATTTCCTTTACTTTAACATAAAACAAACTATATTCTTAAGTTTACTACGCTAAAAAAAATGTGTCTATATACACAGTATATACCCTTTCTTCCTTAATTCAAAAGGCAGTTTTGTGAAGCTTTTTCCAATAATTAGATATAAATGGTAATGATGAGGTAATAAATTTATTATTTTTCTGCACTAAATAAAAAGAAGCCTAGGAGGAACCCAAGCTTCTTTCGCATCATAAACTAACCTTAAAAACTACCTGTATTCACATTTTCTGGACGAGTTACTGGTTTAGTTAAGCTTTCACCCTCTGCATTTACTAAATCAGACTCTCCATTAACCGTAACAGCAACACTTTCAATGCCTTCTTGTTCTGTTAAAGAAAGTACTAAGGAATTTAATATCTCATCAGCGACTACCTTTTCTTCTCCATCTAGTCCGCTTGAATAAATATTTTCATTGAAATTTAATGTAACCTTTCCATCTTCAACTACTGGATCGTCTAATAACTTAACATCCTCAGGTAATAAGCTCGTTAAGGATGGTGACGCACTCATACCTGGTCCTTCTATTAGCTCCCCTACTGCTGCTGCTACATTATTTTCTTCCCCATTGCTGACACGCTTTGTTACTGGAACATAATAATACGAATCTAAGTCTCCGCCAATATAATAAACAGTCAATGGCTTTGTATTTGTTATATCTGTCACGTCATCTGTATTAACATTTATGCCATCTGCTCTTGTCAAAGCACCTTGAATCGGTGTTTTATTTACTGGCATTTCTGTCAATGCATGACCGTTTAGAGATAGCTTTACAGAATCAATGGAATCAAACTGTGTCAATGTCCATGTGATAGATTGTAAGATTTTCTCTTCATCCTTTGCCTCATACTCTTTAAACTCATTTGAAAAATCAACAGTAGCCACTTTATCATCATCGACATTTATACTGATTTTTGTATCTTGGGGAATAACTGCCTGAAAATCATTTGGCAGCATTTCCGTTACCTTTCCACCCTTAACTAAATATTCAAGGCTTTCTTGTGCAATCGAGTTTGTTTTTGGCAAGTTTAATGTTTGAGGGACAACATAACCGTATTTATCCATTAAATATAATTCAATAGGCATTGTATCCTCTGCTGCAACTTCACCTGTTGTTTCTTGGTCAGCATTTTCCTTAACTGCATCATCCTCATAAGTTGTAGATTGAGGTGGGTCTACGTTTTCTTTATCTCCCAATAAGCTACAACCAGAGATCAACACAGATGATATGATAACCGCTGAAACTATGGTCAATTTGTTATTCTTAGACATCTTCATCACTCCTAAGACAGTTTGTACTAATATATATACGAGCCTATATTATTTTTAGACCGCCTTTAGGAGATTTTTTTAAAAAAAAGACCATCTTCCGGTTTTCATCCACTTTAAATATCTAAACAATGACAGTGGATGTACCTATAAGACAGTCTTGATTTATTATGTCAATTTAATTGTTTCAACAGAATCTATTTTTTGACTTAGCCAGTTTGAAGCTATCCTCGCAAAAATATCTTTCGAACCAGTAGTATAAAAATGATGTTCTACTATATTTTCTCCTGAAGCAAGTTGGTCATTATGGTTTAAAATCGTACTAACTTCACGTGCCGTTTCTGCTCCTGAACTAATCACCTTTACCTTATTCCCCATCTCTTCTCGTATTACTTTTGCCAACAACGGATAATGGGTACAGCCCAGTATTAGTGTATCTATCTCTTTACTTTTTAAAGGCCAAAGTGTTTCTTTCACGATTTTCCTTGCTACCGGACCATCATATTCGCCGCTCTCCACTAAAGGAACAAATTTTGGGCATGCTAAACTAACTGTTCTTACTCGATTATTAATCTTCTTTAGTGCTTTTTCATATGCTCGACTTCGAACAGTTCCAATTGTGCCAATCATACCTATATAATTATTATTGGTTACCTTTAATGCTGTTCGTGCCCCTGGAATGATTACGCCAATTACAGGAATAGATAGTTCTGCACGAATTTCTTCCAATGCTACAGCAGTTGCCGTATTACATGCAATGACAAGCATTTTAATATTTTTCCCCAACAGGAACCTAGTCATTTCCCAAGTGAATTTTTTCACTTCTTCTCCCGTTCTTGGCCCATATGGACATCTTGCCGTATCCCCTAAGTATACGATATTTTCAAAAGGAAGCTGACGCATAATCTCCTTCGCGACCGTTAATCCACCAACTCCAGAATCTATAACCCCTATTGCTCTTTCCAAAAAAACCGCCTCATTTTTCTCGCATTACTTGATGTAAACGCATGAAATTTTTCTTTAATTCTTCAATATCTTCTGTTGTATACTCATTCAATACCTCTTGAAGATAGCCTTGACGTTTTTTGATTACTTCGTCAATCAGTCGTTTCCCTTCTTCTAACATATGAATACGAACCACACGGCGATCATTCGGATCCTTAACCCTTTGTACTAACTGATTTTTTTCCATGCGATCAACTAAATCAGTAGTTGTGCTAAAGGCAAGGAACATTTTATTCGACAATTCACCTATTGTCATATCTCCCTCTTCAAATAGCCATTGCAGGGCGACAAATTGAGGAGGAGTCATTGTATAATTACTTAATATTTCTCTCCCCTTTTGTTTGATGATACCAGATATGTATCGCATATCCTTTTCGATTGTAGCTATATTCTCTAAGTATTCCTTTGCGTTTTTCTCTTCAGTCATCATGATTCCAACTCCTACTTATAAATATACAAATATAATTAATTTCCGACAAATTTCATATCTTCTTTATTTACAATTATAATCTACAATTATTAAATCGTAAATGTGTTACCCTTTTCCCATTCCTGTCAGGAAAAAACTAACAGAATAAAAAGAATGATTTCCCTCATAATATTAAAGATAAAATTGGAGGTGTTAGGATGTTTTTTCATGTGAAAGAATTGCAATACATAGCTAAACCAGATAAACCAGATCCTATTTATGCAAAAAAGCTTCAGGAAGTGTTAGGTGGCCAATTTGGAGAAATTTCGGTTATGATGCAATATTTATTTCAGGGTTGGAATTGCAGAGCTGAAAAAAAATATCGAGATATGCTTTTAGATATAGGTACTGAAGAAATAGCTCATGTTGAAATGCTAGCTACCATGATTGCACAATTACTTGACAAAGCTCCTGTAGAGGAACAAGAGCAGGCGGCCAAAGATCCAATAATTGCTAGCGTTATGGGCGGAATGAATCCACAGCATGCAATAGTTAATGGTTTAGGAGCTAGCCCAAACGATAGCGCAGGCTATCCATGGAATGCTCGCTATACCATTGCAAGTGGAAATCTTCTTGCAGACTTCAGAGCAAATCTAAATGCCGAATCACAAGGAAGACTCCAAGTTGTTCGTCTATATGAAATGACAGATGATAAAGGTGTAAGAGATATGCTTTCCTTCTTGATTGCACGTGACACCATGCATCAGAACCAATGGTTAGCCGCAATCGCAGAATTAGAAGAGAAAGAAGGCAAAGTAGTACCAAGTACCTTTAATCGCCAGTACGAAAAATCTGACGTTGCTTATAAATTCATAAGCTGTTCTGAAGGTACTGAAAGTCAAGCTGGCAGATGGGCAAAAGGTCCATCTATGGATGGCATGGGACAATTTGAATATGTAGAAAATCCTGTTGGAACAGGGCAAGCTCCCGAGTTAGAACAAGCTCCAGGGTATATTCATGGAACACCCAAAAATATGTAAACAATTTTCTTAAAAGATAATGGAGTTTCAAATTAGAAACTCGTTTAAGCATTAATTATAAAAGGAAACAATAAAAAGCCACGGGATGACTAATTCCTCGTGGTTTTTATTGGTAAAATGACAGCCAAATAAAAGACAAAGGTAAATAAAAACAGTCCTCATTAAGAATAAGTCTAATGATCTATTTGTATTTATTTTCTAACTTCTATTATCATTCTTCTCATTCTATAGTTTTTTCTCACTTAGCTTTCCTATTTTAAAGTCAACAATTAAACAAACTAAAAAGAAGATGACCCATATAAGCGGCAAAGGAGTGGAATTTCCTCCCCGCTTATACGAGATCATCTTCTTTATTATAGCTCTAATTCTCCCATTCTTAGAAGCTCTACAACAGCCTGTGAACGCCCCTTCACGCCCAGCTTCTGCATAACATTGGGAATATATACCTATTGCATACTAAAAACACATAAGTACATCCATCTTTATGATGGTGTGTAAACGTGATCTATTAAGGCTTTGAAACAATTAGTATTTCACAGTTCATTTATTCCTCATCTGAAGAATTAGAATATAAATCCTTTTCAACTTGAACCCACTTGATAAGACCCTGTCATTTAGGATAGTCCTTTTCGTAATCTATATTAGAATTTATTTATTCCGTTCCCTTTGTAGTTATCCCTGCTGGTTTAATAGAAAAATAATCTCCTACTCTTAAAACACGTTCTAAATACCCTTCATTTTCTAAAAAGCTGATAAAGTTTTCAAACTCTCTTTGTTTAAATCTGTTTTTTTCACTAAATCACCAGAATAATAGAAAAATAAGGAAATATGAATATTTTATTTGTCTAAACAAAAGTATAGAATAATCACTAATATATACTATTGTAAATTTTTACGATTTTTTTGTAAAAAAAGGAATTTAGATACTTGATGTTTAACTGTAAATATATGGTGTCTAGCTATATATTGAGGGGGAAATTTTTTGAATAAGTTAAATAGTTATCTTTTCTTAACACTTTTAACATTATGTTTAGGCTTTTCTTTTGAAAATAAAGTATTGTATCTGCTGAAGATGATACTTTCGAGGAGATCGTTGACCCAGATTATGTTCTAACTGAAATAATTATTGAAGATAGTCAACAATCTAATATATTGATTCCTTCAATTGGTACAGGAACTGGAGGCATAACACCAAATGCATATATGTTTACAGAATGGAGAATTTATTCAAAATCTCAATTAAGTGATGTATATGGAAGTTGGATAGCAGGTCCATCTGGGTGGGGACCATCAAGACTTTCATGGTCAGATAGAATAGGAGTTTCTAACTCTTATACAGGTACATTAAAAGTTAGCAAGTCTGCAGTCGATGCTTCAGTAGGTTTTTCCATTAGTACATCATATACTAAAACCGCTACTTACTCAGTTGAACCACCAAGCAACCAAGAATGGACGATTATGTATCGAAAACGTTATGATAAATGGAAGGTAACTCAGCGTACTTATAGACATGAAGGTTCTACACATTATTGGACTAGTGATTATGCACATGTTTATCCTAAAAAGTTTGATAACTTTAGTTATGATTACAACGTTACCGACACTCGATGAAATTTTATAATTAACTTTAGAATTTAAATAATATAAATAAATATAAAACAGCTATCCCCTGAAAAAAATTAGGAGGTAAATATGAATAAAAAAATCCTATATTTAATTATTTCATTATTAATTTTATGCACTTTTTCTTTAGTTTTTTTAAAAAATAGCAATTCCAAAGCTAACCAAAGTGAAGAAGAAGACTTTAACTTCTCATCCGTAAAAGGTATACTTATTTATTCTTTTTGGGATAGCTATATCTTTGCAAATAAAAATGAGGAAGTAAAAATCCAGATTCCCGTATATGATTTTGATTCAGAGCTAAAATCCTCTAATATTAAATTAGAAAACTTTCATATTGGAGAAGTAAAAGATTTAGAGCTAACCCCTAAAAATAAATTCAAAGACTTTGACCAATATATTCTTGATATTACTCTAATTCCTGAAAAAGAGGGTCAACATAATTTAGATGATTTAAGATTAACAATTACTACAGAAGAAAATGAATATAACCAAACTTTAGGAAAGTGGAACTTTGAAATACAAGAAGAACAACTAAACAATAGTTTTCTTGAAATTAAGGGTGGGACTTTGTTAGAGAATTGGACAGATAATTATAACAATAATTTTGAATATTCAACTAACCTTCATAATATAAGCGACTCAAGTATCCTTATTAAAGATATAGAAATAAATAATCCTAGAATAAATATAGTAACTGGAATTTCACAGGATGTTTTATACAAAATGAAAGAGAACAGATTTACTATAAATCTAAATATTAACCAAACTAAAGGTAATGCCGTTATTAGACCAAAACTAGTATACAGTATAGATAACAAAGAAATGTTCATGCCACTAAATCAAGCCATCTATGCTTCAACTGTCCCTTATTCCGAGCTAGTGGAAATTTTACAAGAAAACGGAATGTTAAATAAAGAAAAATAGATAAAAAAGCACTTCCTAGATGATACATTTAGTATCTTACCAAGAGGTGCAGATGTTTGATTATGCATTGTTTGAATTTAGACTTACTTTTCTTTTTAAGATATTTACTAAATCATTGAATCATTCTTATACTAATTCGAAAGGTGACCCAAATAAGACATCCCCAATCTTTTCTTTTAATTTTAAAGGAAAGATTACGTTTGGTTTTGTCTATTTAGCGAGTCACCTTTCTACATTAAAGCTCTAATTCTCCCATTCTTAGAAGCTCTACAACAGCCTGTGAACGCCCCTTCACGCCCAGCTTCTGCATAGCATTAGAAATATGATTTCGAACTGTTTTTTCGCTTATGAATAAATCACTGGCGATTTCCTTAGTCGTTTTGTCTTGGACTAGCAGTTCAAATACTTCTCTTTCTCTTTTGGTTAATAATGGCTTGTGAGTAAATTCATTCTCCTTCAAGTAGTGTAACCCTCCTTGCCTTTGCCAGCTATGAACTTTGGGATGGGTATAGTTATAGTCTGAATATATTATGTAAAATGACACCTTGGAGTGACTGGATTTATGGAAATTGGGAAAGGTTTTTGCCTTTTTAATTTTTTCTTTTCCATTCCCTCTTTTTATTATGTATTTAGAAAAGAATTCCATTGTATAATTAGTATATATTTCCGTATTTAAACCAAGGAGGCAATGAATGAAAAAAGCATATCAGTTCGTAATTTCCGTTATAGTCATTTTTATTCTAAGTGCTTCCATCTAGGCTACAAACAGTTTTGCCAATAATAAGGAACAAGTGAAAAGAGCTGTTGAAAATCATCTTTACAATATAAGACATTACAAGCAAAAGGCTATAAAAAAAATCGAGGTTCACTACGCCATGTTTGGATTTCATGCGATTGTCATTTTCCATGATGAAAAAGATGTTGCTTATACTTATATGTATAATCTGAAAATAAAAGGGTTTATCAGCATTCTTTCAATAAGCTTAATGGAGATGCAATCTCCAGCATTATGGCCAAACATTCCGAGGAAAAGGAGTCATAATAAACTTCCTAAAAAATTAATGGTATAATGGAAAGAAAATTGCACTTGTAAATCTCTAAGTTTTGGTGATAATAATGGACTTAAACATTGAATTCTTGACTAAATTACATCAGGAGCTACTTCAGGATACATATTTTGATTATGAAGGAGAAGGTACTAGTTGTATTGACATCGTTACCATAATGGGAGCCTTATTTTATTTTGAACACCAATCAAAAAAAGCAAAAAAGGATAATAGATTAATTATTCCAGTATTCCATGCAATCCTTTGGGAAGAAAACAGACCACTACTAGAAAAACTAATAGCTTGGATATTGGATGAACCTCTTCATCTTCAATTCCAACCAATCGATACTGATCTTCTTTCACCTTCGTTTTTACTGCCTAATCAGCATGATGTAACCTTGTTTTTAGATGATTTAGATTCCATCATTGGTGTTGCGCAAAATGCAAAGTCTTCTACTGCCTCCGATTATATTAGACTAGTAAATAAGGAAAATGAAAAATCAAAGCAAGGGAAACTAGCCTCCTTCCTGAGGAGTAAAGGAACAGATTCTACTGAGATTATTACCTTAAATTCAGCGATTTCCAAGAAAATTAGAAAGCAACAATCATCAGTTAGCCTCTGTCTACTGGTTTCGATTGCTGCTGTAAAAACATTTTTCAACGGTGGGAAGTATGTATATGTTTTCCAACTGAGTAAAATGAATCCAGATCCTTCAAATGGTTTTAATATATGGAAAAAATCAATGCATCCGAATACATTTAAACATTTAAATGATATTTATGCTGGTTTGGATCTTCATTTGCAAATTCAAACTCCTATACTTTTGAAATCTGTTCAGTCTCTCATGCTTGATTTGCCTAAAGAGTATAAAATCCAAATTAAGAACACGATAAGCTGTGTACGAATGAGTAGAAATGGAGCTATTCTTCCGTGTGGAATATGTCTTTCTTGCCTGCAAAGAAAAATAGCTTTATCCTCATGCAATAGCGAAGTGTATGATACGTTCTATCACTATGATTATGAGCAAAAAATATCAGATATAGAAAACGACGGAGATCGGACAATTTTTTTGGAAAGTATTCAACAAATGGAAAGTATCTGCTCTTATTTGGAAAACAAATTACCTACGCTATCTTTAGAAGAACAATATATAGCAAAGGAATTTGCCAATGCTTATTATCAATATATGACAAAGTATCAAACGTAAAGAAGAGGCTGGGACAAAACTAAATAACTAATCTTTAAAGACGAACAATCTTTAATTTAACTCTTAAATAAAGCTACTTTATCTATGTTTTTAAATCTAGTTAAGTGTAAAAACTAAGTCGTTCCATTGCGCTACAGACGCACGATGCGCCGGGGAGGAAGCTAAGCCTCCTCGCTGCGCTGCGGGGTCTCAGCCTTTCCTCTATTTCCCGCAGGAGTCGAGCGTCCTCCGCTCCATTCCACTTCGTTTTTAAACCTTTTTCTAAAAAACAAACACGAACTATAATGCAATCTAATTACATTAAAGTTCGTGTTTGTTGTTGGTTGAAATACTTTTGTCCCAGCCTCTTTGATTAATGATCACTACCAAAGAAATCCTTAAACGCTTGAAAAGTTGCTTCACGGTTTAATGCTGCAATCGATGTAGTCAATGGAATTCCTTTTGGACAGGACTGCACACAGTTTTGTGAGTTACCACAATTAGCTAGTCCACCATCTCCCATAATTTCTTGCAATCTCTCTTCTTTATTCATTTCTCCAGTTGGATGAGAATTGAAAAGACGAACTTGAGAAAGTGGCGCTGGTCCAATGAAATCTGATTTGCTATTTACGTTTGGACATGCCTCTAAGCAAACTCCGCAAGTCATACATTTCGATAACTCATATGCCCATTGTCGTTTTTTTTCTGGCATTCTTGGGCCTGGTCCAAGATCATACGTACCATCAATCGGGATCCATGCTTTTACTTTCTTCAAGCTATCAAACATTCGGCTGCGATCCACTTGAAGATCACGGACGACTGGGAATGTTCTCATTGGTTCTAAACGAACCGGCTGTTCCAATTGATCAATTAGCGCCGTACAGGATTGGCGTGGTTTTCCATTAATAACCATTGAACAAGCTCCGCAAACTTCTTCTAAACAGTTCATATCCCAAGCTACTGGAGATGTTTTTTTCCCGTCGCTTGTGACAGGATTTCTGCGAATCTCCATTAATGCAGAAATTATATTCATATTAGGACGATACGGCAAAGTAAATTCTTCTACATAAGATGGTGAATTAGGGTCATCTTGTCTTTCAATTTGTAACGTTACTGTTTTTTGCTCCCCCATTTTATTTCACTCCCTCTTTTTGCTTTGAATAATCTCTTTTTCTCGGTTTGATTAAGGAGGTATCCACTTCTTGATAATGGAAATCTGGCGCCTTGTTTCCACCAACAAATTTAGCCATTGTTGTTTTTAAGAAATCTTCATCATTTCTTTCCGGGAATTCCGGCTTATAATGTGCTCCACGGCTCTCATTTCGGTTGTATGCACCAAGGGTAATCACACGTGCTAGCTGAAGCATATTCTCTAATTGACGAGTAAATACGCCTCCTTGATTCGACCATTTTGCCGTGTCATTAATATTAATATTTTTATAACGCTCTAATAGCTCTTGAATCTTATCATCTGTTGCAAGCAACTTATCGTTGTAACGAACAACTGTCACATTGTCAGTCATCCATTCTCCTAATTCCTTATGAAGAACATAGGCATTTTCTGTTCCATCCATTTTCATGATATCCTGCCATTTGGATTCTTCTTGTTTCATAGCTGAATCATATAGAGCAGATGATAAATCTTCTGCGCTTTTGCTTAATCCACTGATATATTTAACCGCATTTGGACCTACTACCATGCCGCCATAAATTGCCGAAAGTAAGCTATTTGCTCCCAAACGGTTGGCTCCATGCTGAGAATAATCACATTCTCCTGCAGCAAATAGGCCTGGGATATTCGTCATTTGATCATAATCCACCCATAATCCACCCATGGAGTAATGAACTGCAGGGAAAATTTTCATCGGAAGCTTACGTGGATCTTCGCCAGTGAATTTTTCGTAAATCTCGATAATGCCGCCTAGCTTAATATCAAGCTCTTTTGGATTTTTATGAGATAGATCTAAATACACCATGTTTTCCCCATTGATGCCGAGCTTTTGATCGACACAAACATGGAAAATTTCGCGGGTTGCGATATCCCTTGGCACAAGGTTTCCATAAGCTGGATACTTCTCTTCTAAGAAATACCATGGTTTCCCATCTTTATACGTCCAGATACGGCCGCCTTCCCCACGAGCTGATTCACTCATTAAACGGAGTTTATCATCACCTGGAATTGCAGTTGGATGAATTTGGATAAATTCACCATTTGCATAATAAGCTCCTTGCTGATAAACAACAGATGCTGCTGAACCAGTATTGATAATGGAGTTCGTAGATTTTCCGAAAATAATTCCAGGACCTCCTGTTGCCATAATAACAGCATCTGCAGGGAAGGATTTAATCTCCATTGTCTTTAAATCTTGTGCTTTAATTCCTCTGCATACCCCTTCATCATCTGTGATAATTCCAAGGAATTCCCAGCCTTCATACTTTACCACAAGCCCATCGACTTCATAACGTCTTACTTGTTCATCTAATGCATAAAGTAACTGTTGTCCAGTTGTTGCTCCGGCAAATGCTGTTCGATGATATTGAGTTCCTCCAAAACGACGGAAGTCAAGTAATCCTTCTGGTGTCCGGTTAAACATAACACCCATTCTATCCATCAAATGGATAATTCCTGGCGCAGCTTCAGCCATTGCTTTAACTGGCGGTTGGTTTGCTAAGAAGTCCCCACCGTACACTGTATCGTCAAAGTGTTCCCAAGGAGAATCTCCTTCCCCCTTCGTATTTACCGCTCCATTTATTCCACCTTGAGCACAAACGGAATGTGATCTTTTTACAGGCACAAGGGAAAACAGTTCTAAAGGAGTCCCTGTTTCTGCTACTTTGATTGCTGCCATTAATCCTGCCAAGCCACCGCCAACGATGATAACTTTCCCTTTCTTCATAACAAACGTTCACTCCCTCATCTATTGCTCTATTAATCTACTATTATTAAACAAATGCAAAAATTGCTCGTACACCTACAATTGTTAATGCAACAAAAATTCCTAGTGTTACATATGTATTAATTCGTTGCGATTTAGGAGAAACCGTAATACCCCAACTAACACAGAAGGACCATAATCCATTAGAGAAGTGGAAAATTGTTGAGATAACTCCTACTAAATAGAATACTAACATCCATGGATTAGCTAAATTTTCACTCATCATCTCATAATTTACTTCTTGCCCTAATTGTGCAGCCACTCTTGTTTCCCATACATGCCAAACGATAAATATTAATGTGATAATCCCTGTCACCCTTTGGATATAGAACATCCAATTTCGAAAGTATCCATAATTTTTTGTATTATTTTTGGCTGTAAACGCAATATAGATTCCATAAATTGCATGATACAATATTGGTAAAAATATTACAAAAATTTCAAGAAAATACCGAAAAGGCAAATGCTCCATAAATCCAGCTGCCTTATTAAAAGATTCTGGACCGTTAGTTGCAAAATGATTGACAACTAAATGTTGGATTAAAAATACCCCTACGGGAATTACCCCTAATAAAGAGTGAAGCCTTCTGAATAAAAACTCTCGATTTGCTGCCATAAAATTCCCCCCTAATTGATGACATACTCCCTTTGCCCATAAAGCGATAACATAACCAAAAATTCTTACAATTTAGTGACAATTTAATTGTACTCTTAAAAAAAAATGCGGTCAAGAAAACGGATACATTAAATAAATTTTCTTTCGCTTTTTTTCTATCTATATGTGAAAAAAAGTAAAAATTTCCTCCTTTCTATTATTCGAATAAATTTAATATGCAAATCAAATAATAGAATCAACAACAAAGCCATTTAGAAAATATTTTTAATACAAATTTTGATTAAGGCAACCTAATATTTTGATATTGGTTTGGGGACTGCAACTTCTTGTTTTGCCTGCTTTTTCTCCCCTTTCCTCCTTTCTTACAGGAATTTGATTCCCTGCTGTTCGCAACTTTTATGAAAAAGTTATAACCTACTAAATGAGCTTTCAAGAGTGTTTGGCATTGCTAAATTAAAAAATCATTCTCTTTTCTTATGATTTTTTTTCGTTTATACAGTATACTATTTAGACAATATATTTTATTCTATTTTATTGGAATCCATACTTTTTTACATCATTAATTATTGTATGGAATAATCCTTCATGACTTAATATGATGACTTTTTAAGGAGATTACTTCTTCTAAGTAAGTGAATATAATAGAATGGTAGAAAGAGGAGAGCATATTGAGTAATTTAACATCCGTAGAAGAAAAAAAACAGGTGGAAGCTGCTGATCCGCTTACTGTTCCCGCATATGGATATGAATTAATTCGAGAAATACTTATCCCAGAATTATTAGGCCGTGAAACCCCTGATCTTTTATATTGGGCAGGTAAACGTATTGCTCGCTTATTTCCTTTACAGGCAATAGAAGAAGCTTATGCTTTTTTTCAAAAAGTCGGATGGGGTAATTTAGAAGTCGTGAAACAAACCAAAAATGAAATTACCTATCATTTATCCAGCGAACTCATTGAAAAAAGATTAAAGGAAAAAGGGAAATGCACATTTCAACTAGAAGCAGGATATTTAGCTCAGCAATATGAGCAGACAAAAAATGTTATTACTGAAGCCTTTGAAGACCCAAAAAGAAAAAATCATAAAGTTACCATTACTGTTCGATGGGATAGTAAAGATTCAGTAGTGGAATAATGAGGTGACTCCATATGACGTAGGAATTTTCTATCAGTTCCTTACGTCATATGGAGTTTTTTAAATGATGAATGCATTTATTTTTTCTTGGAGTTCGACTGCTACATCTGATAATGAGCTGGCTGCTGCTTTTATTTCTTGCATTGCAGCTAATTGTTCTTCGGTTGAGCTTGCCATTTCCTCAGAATAAGCTGCATTCTCGCTTGAAATGGTTAATAATTCATTTGCTGATATACTTACCATTTGTACCTGCTCTGCTATTTGATTAGACAGATTAGCAACTTCCGTCATCTGTGGTGAAATGTTTTTTACACGATGAATAATGCCACTAAAGGCTTCAAAAGTTTGCTCGGATGCCAGTATTCCCTTTTGAACACTTTTTGTAACTGTTTCCATCCCGTCAACAGTTGTTTTTGTATTCGTCAAGATGTTAGTAATAATATCGGCAATTTCTTGCGCAGATTGTTCTGACTGCTTGGCAAGTTTTCCAACTTCTGTCGCAACTACGGCAAATCCTTTTCCATGCTCACCTGCTCTTGCAGCTTCTATTGCTGCATTTAAGGCAAGCAAATTTGTTTGGTTAGCTATTCCACTAATAGTCTCTACAATAGATTCTATTCTTTGCGAGTGTTCTTGTAAGGAATGAATTTGCTGATTCGATGCTTCAACGGAATGATATATTTCATTCATCTGGCTCAGCGTATTGTTTACCGTATTCTCTCCTTCTTGTGCCTGAATGACTGTCTCATTTGTCAATGTGGAAACAATTTTTGCATTTTCGGCAACTTTATTAACATGATTCTCTATTTCCTTTAATGCATTAGAATTTTCCATTAAATTATCCTTCTGTATTTCGGCCTTACTTGAAACTTCCTCCAATGCTCCAGCTACATATTCAGATGCAGATGCTGTTTGATCAGAGCTTGCAAGCAATTGCTCAGACGAAGCGGCAATATGTTCCGATTTTTCGTTTACATCTTTAATGATACTATGTAGATTTTTTGCCATATTTTTAAACGCGTGAGCTACTTGGCCTATTTCATCCTCTCTATAAATGTCTACTTTCTCTGTTAAGTTCCCCTCACTCATTTTTATTGCTGTTTCCTTCAAGTTATTTAATGGTCTAATAAAGGAATTAATGAGCAAGAATACAAAGAATCCGCTTACTAATAACGACACTACAATTACTAGAACAGTTTGATACAAAATAGGAAAAGTCATATCATTAATTTCTGACTTATCTACAACACCAGTGATTTTCCAGCCTACTGTTTCATTCGTTATATATTGCAGAATATAGTTATTTTCTCCATCGGCTAGATCGATGCTTCCCTCATTTTTGTCGAACATTTGATTAAACACTGTCTGTTCAGCAGCTGTACCGGCTTCTTCCTTTGGATGTACAATATATTTTTTATCTTGATTTAAAATGATGATATAGCCTTTATCACCTATTTTTACATCTGAAACCAAGCTTTTTATTCGCTCTAAGCTAACTTCCATTCCTACTACACCTTTTTTATCCTCCGTCTGTTTAGAAACAGCCACAACTAAACTGCCTGTAGCAATCGAAGTATAGGGACTAGAAACGTAAACAACCCCCTCTTTCTCCATCCCGTTTGTGTACCATGCATCTTTCCTTGGATCATAGCCTTTTCCTTGAATACTATTCGGAGATTGGATGAGTGTTCCTTCTTTAGAACCAAAGAAAACGCTCTCAATTTCTGGATTCATTTCCATGTATTTATCAAATTCTGTCTTTACCGTCGAATAACTTTCTTCTGATTCATCAAAATTAACTTTTTCCGAATAAATCACCGTTTGATAGATACTGGTGCCTAATGTATTCCTAATAATATTGTCGACTATTTTTACGTTTTCAGACGAAGTATTTAAAAATTGATTTTCCATTTCATTTCTCGCTTTTATATATGAAAACGTGCTAATAATTAAACTTGGAATAATTAATATTAGTGCAAAAGAAATAATCATTTTGGTTTTCAACTTCATTTTAAATCTTGTTTTGCTCTTCTCCTTAGTTCTTTTTACCCTATTCCAACTCATTTTCTTCATAGCAGAACCTCCTTTATAGTAAAATATTCCTCTTTTTATATCTTACCATATATATTAAGCGTTTTCATAACAAAATTTTCTATTTTCCATTTTTGAAAATCAAACTAAAAAGCCGCTCCCTAATCCAAGCTTTTGGAAAGAAGCGGCTTTTTGTTTTTATGCATTCACTGGAATTTTACTTAATTCAAACGCATCATGCAATGTTTCTACTGCTTTAACCATATTCTCTTTTTCGATAACAGTGGAAACTTTAATTTCTGATGTGCTCACCATTTTAATAACAATTTCTTCAGCTGATAATACTTTAAACATATCTGCTGCAACACCTGGATTGGAAATCATTCCAGAACCAACAATAGATACCTTGGCTAAGCCTTGTTCAGAAGTAACTTTATCATATCCTAGTACACTCTTATTTTCTTCTAATACTTTTAAGGTTTCTTCTAAATCACTATCTTTAATGGAAAATGATAGGTTTGTCAGCTGATCATTAGTAAGACTTTGGATAATAATATCTACATTTATATGATGAGATGCAAGTGTTGTGAAAATAGTAGAAAGACTTGTTAACGGATTTTTTAATCCAAATACCGTAACACTCGTAATATTATCTTCAAACGCAACTCCACGTACGATTAAATTTTGTTCCATTGAAACTTCCTCCTCGATGATTGTTCCTTCTTCTTGTTCCATACTGGAGCGGACCACTAATGGAACCTGATAGTTTTTTGCATATTCTACCGCTCTTGGATGCAGAACCCCTGCCCCTAAATTCGCTAATTCTAACATTTCATCGTAGGAAATAGCTAATAGCTTTCTAGCATTTTTAACAAACCGAGGATCTGTTGTGAAAACACCGGTTACGTCTGTATAAATGTCACATTTATCCGCTTTTAGCGCTGCTGCAATGGCAACTGCTGTTGTATCAGAACCACCGCGACCAAGTGTGGTAATATCACCAGCTTCTGTAACTCCTTGAAATCCTGCGACAATAACCACTTTACCATCTTGAATTTGCTTTTGAACTTTTTCTGTTTGCATGTTTAAGATTCTAGCATTGCCATGAACGTCCTCTGTTTCTATTCCTGCTTGCCAACCAGTATAAGAAATAGCGTCAACGCCTTTTGCCTGTAACGCCATGCTAAGAAGGCTAATTGTAATCTGCTCTCCAGTTGATAGTAATACATCCATTTCCCGTTTGGACGGCTTTGGATTTATTTCATTTGCTAGCGTCACAAGGGAATCTGTTGTTTTCCCCATTGCAGAAACAACAACAACTACATCATTGCCTCGATTTTTTTCCTCCATTACTCTTTCTGCTACATGTAGTATTCTTTCAGCACTACCTACTGATGTTCCACCGAACTTTTGTACAACTAAACCCAAAGTCATTCCCTACCTTCTTGTAATCTTAGAGGTTTCTTTTTCTTTCTCATTGCTTTTTATTTATGTATTTCCTTTTCTTTTCCAATAATTTTAAATTCCAGAAAAAACGGATTAAAAAAAGCAATGAGAAATATCTCATTGCTGTGCAGGCCAATAATAGTATTAATTCGCACAAACAGTGAGATAGCTCTCCAAAACAGTTCCTTGTTTTGACAATCTTACATTTATTCAATGCAAAACCAGTAAAAAAAGCCATGAGAGCTTTCTTTACTTCGGCGATCTATCCCTTTCATAATTCTTCTCTGAAGCTCATTCTTCTCCGAATTATTACTATTGAAGTTCGCACCTCTACCTTCACTTATTAAGTTATAAGTTGCCATCATTATAGCATAATGTTTTCATTCCAACAAACATTATTTTCTATTCTTGTAATTTAGCAAGTAGCTGTTCCGCCACATTTGTTGGTATTCCAATTTCTAAGAACTCTTCCATCGAGGCTTCTTTCATTTTCTTGACTGAACCAAAAGTCTTTAACAATAATTTTCTACGTTTCTCCCCAATGCCAGGAATATCGTCTAATATAGATTGAAAAGCATTTTTCCCTCTTAATTGACGATGAAACGTAATCGCAAAACGGTGAACTTCATCTTGGATTCTCTGCAATAAATAGAATTCCTGACTATTTCGCTCCAGTGGAATAATCTCTAAGGGATTTCCATATAGCAGCTGTGAGGTACGGTGCTTGTCGTCTTTCACTAATCCCGCAACTGGAATATCTAAGCTCAATTCGTCTAGCAGAACCTCTCTAACTGCCTCTAAGTGTCCCTTGCCTCCATCAATTAAAAGTAAGTCTGGCAGTGGCAATCCTTCTTTTAAAACTCGTTGATACCTTCTACGAACTACTTCACGCATCGATTCGTAGTCATCTGGACCTGTTACTGTCTTAATTTTATATTTGCGGTATTCTCGTTTCGACGGTTTTCCATCGATAAATACAATCATTGCAGACACAGGATTTGTCCCTTGAATATTACTATTATCAAAAGCTTCAATTCGGAGCGGAGTATATATACCGATTTGCTTCCCTAGGTTTTCAACCGCTTTTATTGTCCGCTCTTCGTCTCTTTCGATTAAGGCAAACTTTTCTTTTAAGGCATTTTTCGCATTTTTATTTGCCAATAAAACAAGTTCCTTTTTTTGTCCCCTTTGTGGCTTTGTTACTTTTACCTTTAATAACTGTTCAACAATATCCCCTTGTATATCGTCTGGAAGATAAATTTCCTTTGGCTTAAAATGATTGGCTTTATCATAAAATTGTCCTAGATAAGTCAACATTTCCTCTTCCGGCTCTTGATAAATAGGGAACATACTAACATCTCGTTCAATTAGTTTCCCTTGCCGAACAAAAAATACTTGAACACACATCCAACCTTTGTCATAGGAATAGCCAAAAATATCTCTGTCCACTAAATCCGTCATCATCATTTTCTGCTTTTCCATTGTTGCTTCAATATGGGCAATTTGATCGCGATATTCCTTCGCGCGTTCAAAATCTAATTCTCCTGATGCTGCCATCATTTTTTCGGACAAGTCTTTTTTTATTTCTTTGTACCCACCATTTAGGAATTTTGTAATATCATCCGTCATTTTCTTATATTCCTGCTCACTAACCTCATTCACACATGGAGCCAGACATTGCCCCAAATGGTAATATAAACATACTCTATCTGGTAATACATTACACTTCCGTAAAGGATAGATTCGATCAAGAAGCTTCTTCGTCTCATTAGCCGCTTGTACATTCGGATATGGACCGAAATACTTTCCTTTATCCTTCTTTACATTTCGCGTTGTAATGAGTCTTGGATGTTTTTCTGCCGTTAATTTGATAAACGGATAGCTTTTATCATCCTTCAACATAATATTGTATTTTGGATCATGCTTTTTAATCAGATTTATTTCTAAAATAAGCGCTTCGATATTGGAAGAGGTTATGATATATTCAAAATCTTCTATTTCATTGACTAGTCTTAATGTCTTTCCATCGTGAGAGCCTGTAAAATAGGAACGAACCCGATTTTTCAGCACTTTTGCTTTTCCAACATAAATAATCGTGCCTTGTCGGTCCTTCATTAAATAACAACCAGGCTGATCAGGTAAGATCATTAATTTATTTTTAATGATATCGTTCAATGTTTTCCCTCCCAGCATGCAAACCTAAACAAACGAACATATATACTATCTTCTCTAATTATAGAGAATTTCATCGAATCATCAAGGAAAAAGTATAGGATGGAAATATTTTATGAGAACGGTTTTATTTTTGGATTCGGATTGGATGGGATTGGATGGGTTTTGCCTTTTTGATAAATTAATTATTGGTTGAGATATTTCCTCGATGAATGCCACTTATTTGTTTTTCCTATTATTTGTGGTTTTCATTCCTTCTATGAACGCCTCTTTTCTTGCTTTTCCTCTTACTTGTGGTCTTTATCCCTCCCCAGAACCCACCATTTACAGAAACATCTCTACATTCATCCTTCGTTCCACCAATAAAAAAACTGTAAACACTTCCTCATTTTCTGAGTGTGTCTACAGTTATTTCCTCTTCAAAGAAGATTAAATTCTTTATTAAACATGTTTAGATAATAATTCTGAAAGAGCTTCTTTAGGTTGAAAACCTACTACTTTATCTACAACTTCACCATCTTTAAGAACTAGTAATGTTGGAATGCTCATTACGCCAAATTTAGATGCTGACCCTTGGTTTTCATCTACATCTACTTTTACGATTTTTACACTTTCTCCGATTTCTCCATCTAGTTCTTCTAGAACAGGAGCAATCATTTTACAAGGTCCACACCATGGAGCCCAGAAATCTACTAGTACTACACCTGAACCTGTTTCTTCTTGGAAAGTTTGATCTGTTGCATGTGTAATTGCCATTTATTATTTGCCTCCTTATTTGATAATCTAACAATATCGAAAGTATACCATGCTTTCAAGAATGATACTAATAATATGTTTCAAATATCATTTTCCCCTATAACTTGATAATACATTCAAGATATTTCGATTGTTGGATTGTCCCATTCTTTCATTAAGGCAGGGATTATTTCAAAGAGGTCTCCTACAATTGCATAATCGGCTACTTCAAAAATAGGCGCATGAGGATCTTTGTTAATGGCTATGATCGTTTTGGCTGATGTAACACCAACTAAATGTTGGATGGCTCCGGAAATACCGCAAGCAATATAAAGATCAGGAGCTACCGTTTTACCTGTTTGACCAAGTTGCATTGATGCATCACATACACCTAATTCTACAGCTCCTCTTGATACACCAACCGTTCCACCAATAGTTTTTGCTAATTGATTAATCAGAGCAAACCCTTCTTCATTCTGAATTCCCCTACCCGCACCAACAATAATCTTTGCATCCTCCAAATTAAGCGTCTGCTGCTTTTTTTGTTCTAGTCCAATTAAAGTCGGAATAGATTTATCAATTTTTACTTTTAAGGAACGAATCGTACAATTCCTTTCTAACTTCTTCTGTGAAGCTTTCCACTTTTTCGGCTTAATTGTTAGAAAAAAAGTGGGCGTATTTACTTCTATTTTCTCTATTAATTTTCCAGAGTAAACAGGTCGAGTTAAGAATAACCTTTTTTCATTATATTCAACGCTCTCTACATTCGAATACAAAGGAATATCTAATTTTTCACTTAAATAGGGAGAAATGGCTTTGCCTATATCTGTGTGTCCCCACAGAAGGATAGCAGGATTAAGTTGGTCCCATACGGATAAAAGTGCTTTAGCATAAGGTTCATTTGAGAATCTAGAAAGCAAAGGATGCTCCACTAAAACAATTTGATCAACATCATATTGTTGCAATTCGCAAGCATCTTTTTTTCTATCTTCTCCCATTAATAAAAGGATAATCTCCGCCTCCCCTTGTAGTTGCTTTGCAGCTGAAATACACTCAAGGGTGATGGAGGAAATTTTATCTTGTTGATATTCGCCCAAAATAATAATTTTATCTTTCATTATTAATTCCTCCACTTATTCATGTAATGACTTTAACAATTTTGCTAACGCCATTACCTTTTCTTGTGTTTCTCCTTGAAAGATTGTCTGCTTTCGTTTCATTTTAGGGTATGCGTACTGTTTCGATTTTTCTTTTAATGCCATTTCTTCTGACTGCTTATACACTAAGGGTTTCTTTTTTGCCTTCATAATTCCAGCAAGTGAGGGCAGACGTGGAACATGTAATCCTTGTGGAATGGTGACTAAGAAAGGAAAAGCAACACAAAATGTTTCTATGTCCCCATCCGTGTTTCGTTTTAATATGGCGCTTTCTTCCTCTTTTTCGATTTTGACTGTTTTGGTAAAAAAGGGAATATCTAATAAGGCAGCAACTCGAGGTCCTACTTGACTAGTTGCTCCATCTGTAGAAAAATCTCCTGCTAAGATGATGTCAAAGTCAATCTCTCGCAAATATTCAGCGATTTTTTTAGCTATGGATGGCGCTTCATCTTCTGATGGGTGACATTCTATTAAAACAGCCCGATCTGCTCCCATAGCTAAAGCAGCTCTTAGTTGTTTCTCCCCTTCTTTTCCGCTTATCATTAACACTGTAATTTCGGTATTATATTTCTCTTTAAATTGCAATGCTTCTTCTAAACTAATTGCATCTGGCGGGTTGATGATGAAGTTATCGTCTTCCACAAAAACTTGTCCAGAATCAAGCACTAAAGATGCTTCAGGTGAAATGGTCCTCGATAATAAGACAACTAGATGCAATGCTTTATTACTCATTTATTTCTTCACTTTCTTCCTTTAATTGTCTTCTCAATATTTTACCAATTGCCGTTTTTGGAAGTTCTTTCCTAAATTCATAGATGCGAGGAACTTTAAACGACGCCAGCTTGCTGCGCATATATTTATTCAATTCTTCTTCCGTCACGGTCATGCCTTCTTGTAAAACGACAAATGCTTTAACCGTTTCTCCTCTATAAGGATCTTTTACACCAACAACTGATGCTTCCATAATAGCTGGATGTTCATACAAGACTTCTTCAATTTCACGTGGATAAATATTAAATCCACTGGCAATGATAATATCCTTTTTTCGATCGACGATATAAAAATAACCTTTTTCATCCATATATGCGATATCACCTGTTAATAACCAGCCATCTTTTAAAACTTTCTCGGTTTCTTCTTCATTATTCCAATAGCCTTTCATTACTTGTGGTCCCTTAATACCAAGTTCTCCAACTTCACCTACTGGTAACATTTCTCCTGTTTCTATGGAAAAAATTGCAGCATCTGTTCCAGGCCATGGCACACCAATGCTTCCTTTCACTATTTCATTGTCCCAAAGGAAATTCACATGGGTAACGGGAGATGTTTCTGTTAATCCATATCCCTCTACAATCTTTCCACCTGTCTTTTGCTCAAATTTTTCGATAACCTCGACTGGTAATGGAGCAGATCCACTTATCGCTCCTTTAATGGAAGAAAGATCGTATTTCTTAATATCTGGATGATTCATTAATCCAATATAAATAGTAGGTGCGCCTGGAAAGATAGTCGCTTTTTGTTTTTGGATTGTTTTTAATAGATCTGTTGCGTCAAATCTTGGAACAAGAATCATCTTATACACTTCCATCACAGATAAAACAAGGACTGTCATAAGACCATACACATGGAATAATGGCATTACTGCAAGCATGATTTCCTTGCCTTTTTCCATCTTATATAGCCATTGTCTACACATAGAGGTATTTGAAACTAAATTTTGGTGGGTTAGAATAACTCCTTTAGGAAATCCTGTCGTACCTCCTGTATATTGCAGGATTGCTATATCTTTTTCAAAACTAATCGATACTTCTTTAAGCTTATAGTTCTTCTTTATTGTTTGGGTAAAAAGATGAGTGGATTTTGATGATGGAATAATTGGAGGCTTTCCCTGCTTTTTTGCTTGCACGAAAGGATAGACAATATTTTTTGGAAATGGAAGGTAATCTTTAATAGAAGTTACAATGATATGTTCTAAATCTG
The DNA here is from genome assembly GCF_950097965.1 of Bacillus sp. T2.9-1. Lineage (NCBI taxonomy): Bacteria > Bacillati > Bacillota > Bacilli > Caryophanales > Bacillaceae > Bacillus > Bacillus sp. T2.9-1. Next base: position 82,653 of record NZ_CATNHG010000078.1, on the reverse strand, counting down.
TTTGCTCCTTCACTTTCTCCACTCTGTTATAAAGCATATCTAATGTAATAACTGCTTTCGCACCTGAATCTTTCAATATAAATTCTATTTCTCTTTCTTGATACAAAGGATTTACCGGAACTACAATAGCTCCCGCCTGCAAAATCGCATAAAAGCTAATAACTGTTTGAGGAATATTTGGAAGCATTACAGCAACCCTATCCCCTTTTTCTATCCCTAAATTTTGTAGATATGCTGCTAATTTTAATGTTTTTTTGTATAGTGTTTTAAAAGTCATTTCTTTTCCCATAAAATGAATGGCTTTATGCTTTGCATACTCTTTTGCGGCATTTTCTAATAATTGTGGGAGAGTATCTGCCCGATAGTAGACATTTTTGGCTATTTGGTCGGGGTAAAGTTTTAACCATCTTTTCTCAGTTTCCAACACAATTCCTCCATTTAATTCTATTATTGTACTAGCTTATTATATGGAAGAATACTTTAATTGGATTATGTATAAGCCTACTTTTAATCGAATAGAAAAAATAGGCTTATATTGCTGGAACCAAGTAAAAGGGACCATCACTAAGTGAAAGCCCCTTTAATTTGGTCATTATTAAGAAATGCCTGCTCCTATAACGAAAGATAAACCGATGGATATAATCATGGAAATAAACCCTACAGCTCGATTATCATTTTTTATTTCTTCATCAATCTTAAATTTTGGTGTTAAAAATTCAAAAATGAAATAGCCGATTAGTAATAGTATAAATCCATACACACCCCATACTATCATTGTCAATAAAGAGTCATTATGCATAATCGAATGTCTAAATACATTTGCAATACCGAATATTTTGCCGCCTGTAGCCATAGCAACAGCAATATTGCCATTTTTGATTTCATCCCAATTATTATATTTTGTGACGAGTTCAAAAATAGCCAAAAATACAACTAGGCTTAAAATAACAACACTATAATCTCCTGCCGTTTTTACATATTCATTTTCCCAAAATTGATCCATAAGGTTTCTCCTCTACCATTTTCTTTAAAAGAAGGGATTATTTAAATTCCACTACAGTTACGCCGCTTCCACCTTCTCCTGCTTCCCCAAAACGAATTCTCTTCACCGCTCTATGATTTTTTAAATACTCTTGAACACCTGAGCGAAGTGCACCTGTTCCTTTTCCATGAATAATCGAGACACGAGGATAGCCAGCAAGGAGACTATCATCAATATATTTTTCTACTCTTGCTAAAGCATTCTCGAATCTTTCGCCACGCAAATCTAATTCCAAGCTCACATGATAATCTCTTCCTTTTATTGTAGCAAGCGGTTTTGTTTCCACTACCTTTGGTGCTTTTATGAATTCAAGATCCTTTTCTTTCACTTTCATTTTCATAATGCCAATTTGAACTTGCCATTCCTTATCTGAAACCTTTTCTAGTAATTGTCCCTTTTGATTAAAGGTAAGGACCTTTACTTCATCTCCTGGCTGATAAACATGGTTTGTATTGGCTGCTGCTTGTTGTTTTTTTATTTCTATTTGTGGCGTTGCATCCTCTAAACGTTTTCTAGCATCAATTAATTCATGCTCCTTAATTTCAGCACGTTTTTCAAGCTGCATTTTTCTTAAATCACCAATTACAGCTTCTGCTTCTTTCTTTGCTTCTTCCATAATTTCCTTTGCTTCTTTTTTCGCTTTTTCCTGCAGTGTTTCTTTCTTTTCGTAATATTCCATTACCTGTTTCTGTAAATCACGATGAAGCATTTCTGCTTGCTTTAATAAATCTTTAGCATCTTCATGCTCCCGTTCAGCCTGTCTACGGCTTTCTTCTAAAGAAGCAATCATATTCTCAATTTTATTACTGTCTTCACTAACATGTGAACGAGCCGTTTCAATAACATCTTCTTTTAAACCTAGTCGTTTACTAATCTCAAAGGCATTACTTCTACCTGGTACGCCGATTAGTAATCGATAGGTTGGGCTTAGTGTTTCAATATCAAATTCTACACTCGCATTCACAACACTTTCTCTGTTATATCCGTATGCCTTTAGCTCTGGATAGTGAGTTGTTGCGATAACCCTTGCACCTCTTTTATTTACTTCATCAAGAATAGAGATAGCAAGTGCTGCCCCTTCTTGCGGATCTGTTCCTGCTCCTAACTCGTCGAATAAAACAAGGCTCTCATGGTCCACCTTTTCAAGTATGCCTACGATATTTACCATATGGGAGGAGAAAGTACTCAATGATTGTTCAATAGATTGTTCATCTCCAATATCTGCATAAACGGATTTAAATACACCCATTTCAGAACCATCTAAAACTGGAATTTGGAGTCCTGCCTGCGCCATTAACGTACATAGTCCTACCGTTTTTAAGGTTACCGTTTTACCACCTGTATTTGGCCCTGTTATCACAATCGATTTATACGTATCTCCAAGGACAATGTCATTTGCTACAACAACTTCTGGTGGTATAAGTGGATGCTTAGCCTTAAGAAGTACAATTTTTCCCTCATCGTTGATTTTTGGTTTCGATGCTTTTAAGCGGTGAGCGTATTTGGCTTTTGCAAACATAAAATCAATGTCAGCTAATACCGTAACAATATGCAATAATTCCTCTTCATTTTGCGCAACAAGTGCCGTCAATTGGGTCAAAATACGGTCTATCTCTTGCTGTTCCTTGACTCGAATTCCTTGCAACTCATTATTTAAGGTAACTACAGACTGTGGTTCAATAAACAAAGTTTGCCCTGAAGCACTTTGATCATGAACAATTCCACCATAATTCCCTCTATATTCTTGTTTAACTGGAATAACATAGCGATCATTTCTTATTGTAATAATACTGTCTGAAAGCATCTTTTGGGCATTTGAGGAACGAATCATACTTTCTAGCTTCTCCCGTACCTTTGCTTCGTTTCTACGCAATTGATTTCTCAACGTTCTGAGTGTATCACTTGCACTGTCTAGAACCGAACCCTGTTCATCAATCGCCATCTTTATTTCTTCTTCTAATTCGGCTAATACCGTGATACTATCTGTTAAGGTAAAAAGAATAGGCACAGCTTCTTCTTCATGAAATTCTTCAATGAAACGTTTCATTTGTCTACTAGTATGAACAGTACTTGCAACATGATTTAATTCGATAGGACTCAGCATTCCACCGATAGAAGACCTTTTCACATGGGCACCGATATCATAAATCCCATCAAGAGGAATTGTTCCCCGCATTCGGTATACTTTAGCCGCTTCATCTGTTTCTTCTTGCCATCTTACTACCTCATTGTAATCCGTTGATGGAATTAGTTCTTCTACTTTATTTCTGCCTAAAGAGGAAGAAACATGCTCCATTAATTGCGCTTTTATTTTATCAAATTCTAACGTTTTTAATACTCTTTCCTGCATGGAGTAATCTCCTTTGCTATCCCGCTTATGGGTTAATGATGTTTGTAAGTATTCTCTATTTGCTTATATATTAGCCTTTATACAAAAATTCCAATAGTTCTTCCTTTGTCATCGCATTTAGGACCGTCGATTTTTTAATCCAGCCTTTTTTTGCTGTGGAAACACCTATTGCCATATTATGAAGCTCATGCTTATAATGGGCATCTGTATTAATAACAATCTTCACGCCAGCATCCTGCGCCATTTTAATATACGTAGCATTTAAATCTAAACGGTTCGGATTACTATTTAGCTCCAAAACAGTGTTCGTTTCTTTTGCTAATTGAATAAGCATGTCCATATCGACAGCATATCCATCCCTTTTCCCAATTTTTCTACCAGTTGGGTGTGCAATGATATCGACATACTTATTTTCCATGGCTGCTTTTAAACGAGTCATAATCTTTTCCTTCGATTGGGAAAACGCAGAATGAATGGAAGCAATAACAATATCTAATTCTTTCAATAAATCTTCCTCATAATCTAAAGTCCCATCAGGAAGAATATCCATTTCCGCCCCAGCTAAAATAGTGATATCATCATACTTTGCATTAAGTCTTTTAATTTCTTGTATTTGCTTGCGTACTCTTTCTGGTGTTAATCCATTTGCTACCTTTAAATATTGGGAATGGTCCGTTATCGCCATATATTGATAGCCTAAATGACGGTTCGCTTCTACCATTTCCTCTAATGTATGTGCACCATCACTTGCTGTTGTGTGCATATGCAAATCACCTTTAATATCTTCCAAGGAAATGAGCTCACTTTGATCTGAATAGTTGTCTACTTCTTTTCCATCTTCTCTTATTTCAGGAGGAATGAATGGTAGTCCGAAATAATGATAGAAAGCTTCTTCTGATTCGAAGGTTTTAATTTCTCCTGTTTCATTATTCTCCACACCATATTCGCTTATCTTTTCTCCACGTTCCTTTGCTAGCTGTCTCATTCGCACATTATGTTCCTTTGAACCGGTGAAATGATGTAGCGTTGTTGCAAATTCATTTGGCTTTACTAAACGAAAGTCTATAGAGACGTCGTAATCGAGTCCAAGAACAATACTTACTTTTGTTGCACCTGCTCCAATTACCTCTTTAATAGAGGAAAGCTGAAGCAACTGTGTTTTCACTTGTTCAGGATTCTCTGTTGCAATAATAAAATCTAAATCTTTAATGGTCTCTCTCACTCTTCTTAAGCTTCCTGCTCTTGAATAGCGGACAACCCCCTCCATTTTCGATAATGCCTCTTCAATCGAAACAGCAATTGGGATCATAAAGGCAATCGGTAATCGATCTGGTCTTGATCCAACATTTTGCAGAGATTCTAGTATTTTTTCCTCTGTCTTTTTTCCAAATCCCTTTAACGCTTGAACTTTTCCTTCTAAACAGGCATTTTTTAAATCATCAGCATTTTCAACAGATAGCTCTTTATATAATCTCGCTATCTTCTTCCCACCAAGACCTGGTAGCTGTAGCAAAGGAATTAACCCTTTCGGAACTTCGTCTTTCAATTCTTGCAATACGGAAGACTTTCCTTCTTTTATATATTCTTCTATAACAGCCGCTGTTCCCTTGCCGATGCCAGGCAACTGTGTTAAATCTGTTATCTCGGTTAAATTGTATTCACTTGTTTCTATTGTATTTGCAGCTTTTCGAAAAGCTGAAATTTTAAAAGGATTTTCTCCTTTAAGCTCCATATATATCGCTATTTGCTCTAATAATCGAATAATATCTTTGTTTGTTATTGTCATTTCATCACCTACATGGATATAATAAATCTTCTATTTTCTAAATTCTGCCTACACTACATATCATACCATGAACTTCAATATTTCAATAATGATGTTCGTAATTGCTAACCACACAAAAAACTCCACTAGCTACATACAAAGCTAGAAGAGTTTCCTAATTTCTATGAAGCGATATAGTCGAACCATAAATCTTTAATTTTCTCTGAAAAATAAGGAGTATTTTCTATCATCCAAGCTGCTACAGAGGATTCGTTTAATTGAGCTTGTATAAAATCAATTGGGATTAAAATAGAAATATATAATAGAAGGAATAATAGCAAATACGTTTCGATAAATCCTAATACAGCACCAGCCCATGTATTTAACTGTTTTAAAATTGGAATACTAGCAACAAAATCTATCATACTACCAAGAATTTGCCAAATAATTTTCACGACAAAAAATATCACAATAAAGGAGAATCCTCTGTAAAAAACATCTTCTATATTCGCAGTCTGAATAAAAGAATGTAGAAAACTGCTTTCTCCTGTATTTGGATAGGGAATCCATAGTGTTAATTTTTGCGATAGTGGTATGTAATATTTATTAGCAACAATAAACGCAACAATAAATCCTGTTAAGTGTATAATTTGCATAATAAATCCTCTTTTTAGTCCTCTTAAAAGACCAAAAAGCAGCAATATAACCAAAATAATATCCAACATGAACATTGTCAGTCCTTTTCTCTTTTTAATTCTTCTTCCAGTTCTTTCACTCGATCTTCTAGCTTTACATAGTCATTTACTATATTAACAGCAGTAAGGACTGCTAGTTTATTTAAATCAAGTGAGGGATTCATGACATGAATTTCACGCATTTTTTTATCTACTATGGAGGCAACCAGTCTAACATGACTAGAAGGTTCTTCCCCTATTATTGTATATGGTGTTCCGTATATATCAACATTTGTACGATTTTTAGGGGTATTTGACACGCCCATGCCTCCATTCTAAAGAATCCTAGTTTCTATCATATCATGAACTATTCTTGCTAGGGAAGTCATTCGAATAGATTCTATCTCAAGACTTGTTATAAGGGGAAAGAATTACTATTTCCATCAAGAAAAAAAGCATCCCAAAATAGAACGATGGGATGCTTTTTACTATTTCGTTAGCCTCTTAAAGTAGCTCCTGCTTGTTCTTCCACAGCTGCAAGTACTTTTTCGTGAACTTTACTGATCATTTCATCTGTTAATGTTTGTTCTGGATCGAAATAAGTTAAGGAGAATGCAATTGACTTTTTGCCTTCTTCCATTTTTTCTCCCTCATATAAATCAAACACTTGGACATCTTTCAATAATTTCCCACCGGCATCTCGGATGATTCCTTGAAGATTTCCTGCTAGAATTTGTTTATCCACAACAAGCGCTATATCTCTTGTTACATAAGGGAAGCGAGGAATAGAAGTATAGTGTAAAGCTTCTATTTCTACTGCAAATAATTTGCTTAAGTCTAGTTCAAAGCAATACGTTTCTTTTAAATCTAATTCCTTTTGCATTTGTGGATGAACTTGACCAACAAACCCAATAACGTCTCCATTAAATTCGATTTCAGCCGTTCTTCCTGGATGCATTCCTTCCATTTCCGCTCTTGTAAAAGTAATTTTCTCCGATACACCTAACTTTTGGAACAGACCTTCTAATACACCTTTTACAACAAAGAAATCAACAGCTTTCTTTTCTCCCTGCCATGGATGAGTGCTCCATATTCCCGTCACAGCTCCAGCTAAATGTTCTTTTTCTTCTGGAAGTTCCTGATTTTCATTCGCTAGGAAAACAACTCCTGTTTCATAAACGGCACTGCTCTCATTTTGTCTTGCTGCATTGTATTTTAGTACTTCTAAAAGCTGTGGTACGATACTTTGACGTAATAATGCACGTTCCTCACTCATTGGCATTGCAAGTTTAATTGGATTTCTTTTTTCTAAAGCAAAGCTATGGACTTTCGCTTCATTTGTTAATGAATACGTAATCGCTTGATATAAACCAGCTGATTCCAAATATCTGCGAGCCATACGACGCTTCTTCTGATAAGAAGTTAAGGTACCCGGTGTAGATGCGCCAATAGGCAATGTTTTCGGTAAATTATCATACCCATACAGACGGGCAACTTCCTCGATTAAATCTGCCTCAATGACAATATCATTTCTTCTCGTTGGAACCGTTACTGTGAACGTATCTCCCATAACTTGTGTTGTAAATTGTAGACTGTCAAAAATAGCAGTAACTGCATTTGACTCTAAAGAAGTTCCAAGGGTTTGATTAATTTTAGTTAGCGTAATGGAAACAACTTTTGGTTCAGCTGTTAATGTATCAACCGCTACTTCTCCTTCAAGCACCTCTCCGCTTGCATATAAATGCAATAATTGACATGCTCTATCTGCAGCTATGCGCACTCGATTTGGATCAATCCCTTTTTCATATCTAGCACTTGCTTCACTTCTTAACCCAATCACTTTTGATGATCTGCGAATGACTTTACTGTCAAAATAAGCAGATTCTAATAACACAGTGGTTGTATTAGATTGCACTTCAGAATTAGCGCCACCCATTACTCCAGCAACAGCAATTCCTTCTTTTCCATTCGTGATTAGTAAATTGTCTGCTGATAACGTTCTTTCTGCTTCATCAAGCGTCGTAATTTTTTCTCCACTTTGGGCTTTTCTTACTAGAATTTCTTTTGATCCTATTTTATCATAATCAAAAGCATGCAACGGCTGACCATATTCTAATAAAATATAGTTTGTAATATCTATTACATTGTTATGTGGACGAATTCCTGCTGCCATTAATTTTCCTTGCATCCATAATGGTGATGGAGCGATTTTAATATTCTTAATTACTCTTGCTGTATATAATGGTGTATCTCCATTTTCTTCGACAGATACTTGAATATAATCAGATGCTTTCTCGTTAATAGTTGGATATGCAGTATCAGGTAATTTAACATCTTTTCCTAAGATTGCTGCAACTTCATACGCTACACCAAGCATGCTTAAGCAATCAGCACGGTTTGGAGTTAACCCTAGTTCTAAGACAGCATCATTTCGTTGTAAGTATTCTAGGGCATTTTTTCCAACTTCCACATCGCTTGGAAAAACAAAAATACCTTGCGCATAATCTTTTGCAACCATTTTCCCTTCAATTCCAAGTTCTTGTAAAGAACAGATCATTCCATTTGATTCTTCACCGCGAAGTTTTGCCTTTTTAATCTTAAAGTTCCCAGGAAGTACTGCTCCTACTTTCGCGACAGCAACTTTTTGTCCCTTATCAACGTTAGGCGCTCCACAAATAATTTGAATTGGATCCCCTTCACCTACATCTACTAAGCATTTATTCAATTTGTCTGCATTTGGGTGTTGTTCACGCTCTACAACATAACCGATAACAACATTTTTAATCCCTTCATCAAGAATTTCAACACCTTCCACTTCAATCCCGCTTTTCGTTATCTTTTCCGCTAATTCATCGGGATTAATACCATTCAAATCTACATATTCATTTAACCAATTATAGGATACTAACATTTTTTCTCCTCCACCCTTAATATTCCGGTACTGAAAATTGTTTTAAGAAACGTACATCGTTTGTGTAGAAATGACGAATATCATCAATTCCATATTTCAACATCGCAATTCGCTCTGGACCCATTCCAAAGGCAAAACCAGAATATTTCTTTGAATCAAACCCCGACATTTCCAATACATTTGGATGAACCATTCCCGCTCCTAAAATTTCGATCCAGCCTGTTTTTTTACATACACTACAGCCTGCACCTTTACAGATAAAGCAAGAGATATCTACTTCAACGGAAGGCTCTGTGAATGGGAAAAAGCTTGGACGCAAGCGGATTTCTCTATCTTCCCCAAACATTTTTTTAGCAAAAACTTCCAATGTTCCAATTAAATCGCTCATTCGAATGTTTTCGTCTACTACAAGTCCTTCAATCTGCATAAATTGATGGGAATGTGTCGCATCATCATTATCACGGCGATACACTTTACCAGGACAAATAATTTTCACTGGCCCTTTCCCTTTATGCTTCTCAAGCGTTCTTGCTTGCATTGGAGAAGTTTGTGTTCTAAGTAATGTTTCTTCTGTTATATAGAAAGAATCTTGCATATCGCGCGCTGGGTGATCTTTAGGAAGATTCAATGCTTCGAAATTATAGTAATCATTTTCCACTTCTGGTCCTTCTTCCACGGTATAACCCATACCAATAAAGAGATCTTCAATTTCTTCCACTACTCTTGTAAGCGGATGATGATTTCCTACAGAAACTGGACGACCTGGTAAGGTAATATCAATTGTTTCAGAAGCAATTTTTTCTTGGACAATTGCTTCTTCTAAAGCCTTTTGTTTAGCTTCAATGTGGCTAGTAATATCGTCACGAATTACGTTTACTAGTGCACCCATTTTTGGTCTTTCTTCAGCAGATAGCTTTCCCATTCCTTTTAACACTTCTGTAATTGGACCTTTTTTACCTAAATATGCGATACGAATTTCATTTAGTTCTTTCATATCATTACTGTTTTCAATGCGTGATAGTGCTTCAGCTTGCAGTTCTTTTAATTTATCTTCCATCACTTTTCCTCCTTATATATTGGTTGATTTTGCATGAAAATTGGCATAAAAAAAACCCATCCCCAAAAAAGGGACGAGGTTATTGTCGCGGTACCACCCTAATTAACTTGTATGTATGATAAAACAAGTTCACTTCATTTGGATAACGGTAGTCTATACCGGTACATCTTTACATCATTTCTAAAAAGAAAAAATGGTCCCGATGCCGACTCAGGAGGTGAACTTCATTCATGTTTTTAATAAAAATGCTTACAGTCTGCGGCATTTTCTCCCTTGATTAAAAATCACCAATTACTTTTCTCCATCAATGTCTTTATTCATGTAATTTGTTTTTAATTATAATATATATCTATTCAGTTTTCAAATGCCTTTTTAGCCTAAGATTCCACCATTTCGAAAACTTTATTTAGGAAAACAGATTATTTAAAATAATACATCAAAATCCCAGCTGCTACAGCAACATTTAAGGATTCACTTTTTCCGTAAATAGGGATATACAAGTTGGTATCTGTCTTACTTAAAACTTCTTTGCTTACACCATTGCCTTCATTCCCGACAATCAAACAAAACTCGTCTGTTTTTACTGTTTCTCGGTAATCTCTGCCATTTTCAAGTGCAGTACCGTAAACGGGAACCTTTCTTTCTTTCAATTCCTCTATAAATGCAGGTATATTTGTTTTTATGATTGGCAAGTGAAAATGGCTGCCTTGACCGGATCTAACTACTTTTGGATTGTATATATCAACAGTTCCTTCTCCTATAATAACAGCATCTATCCCTGCTGCATCTGCAGTTCGGATAATGGTTCCCATATTACCAGGATCTTGAACCTGATCAATCGCAATAAAGGTTTGAGCAGTGGATAGTATTTCTTGATGACTTTGCTGTTTGCAGAGTGCAAGAATGCCTTGTGGTGTTTCTGTATCTGAAAGCTCTTTAATGATTTCTTTCGTAACAATTGTTATCGGTATATCTCTATAATTCCAAGCAGGTACATCTATATCTTCAGAAATAATCAAATCGATGATGGCATCTGCTTTGAATGCTTCTTCCACAAGGTGAAAGCCTTCCACCAAAAACGTTCCCGTTTTATCTCTTTCCTTTTTTGTTAATCTTTTTTTCCATTCTTTAATTTGTGGATTTTTTACTGAAAGTATGTGTTTCACTTACTATTCTCCTTCATAATCACCAGATGATCTCTATGTCCTCTATTATAGCTTAAATAAAATACATAATAAACGGCATTAGTGAAATGATAAAAATAGATGTGTTCTACAAAACGTCTATCTAATATCATTTCCAATTGAAATGGTGTTGATAGATAACAATGGAAAGAAGGGTGCTTATTATGAATTTAAATTTACGAAATGCAATAATCCACAATGTTTCTGGAAATTCTCAAGATGAATTAAAAGACACCATCGTGGATGCTATTCAAAATGGGGAAGAGAAAATGTTACCTGGTTTAGGCGTTCTATTCGAAGTAATTTGGAAAAATTCTTCTGAAGATGATAAAATTGAAATGTTGCAGACATTGGAAAATGGACTAAAATAACCAAAAAGAAGGAGATTTCTCCTTCTTTTTGGTTTAGCATTTTAAAATAAACTACTCATTTAACGCATGTAATTTATGTGCAGTTTCTTTTGTTGCTTCATATACACCTTTATAAATTTCATATACCTTTTCATATTTCTTCACATTTTCAGGAATTGGCTGAAACTCTTCCTTATAATGAACAAATTTCTCCACACACTCATTCATCGTTGGGAACCAACCTAATCCAACAGCAGCAATCATCGCTGCTCCTAATCCCGGTCCTTGTTCGACTGTCAAATTAACGACTGGCGCATTAAAGATATCTGCTTGAATTTGTAACCAATTACTGTTTTTTGCTCCGCCACCTACAGAGACAATGCGTGTAAATTGCTTATTTGCATTTTCCTCCATCAATATCTTACTATCATTAAGTGAAAAAGTGATACCCTCCACAACAGCACGTGCAAAGTTATCTAATGTATGCCTTGCATCCATGCCAATAAAACTTCCTCTAATTTGACTATCTGTATATGGTGTTCTTTCTCCCATTATATAAGGCGTAAACAATAAACCATCTGAACCAATTGGCACATTCCCCATATTAGAAAGAAGCTCATCATAGCGTTTATCTGCAGCAAAAGTATTTTTAAACCAATTCAAGCTATATCCGGCAGATAAGGTTACACCCATGGAATAAAAACTGTCTTTTATTGCATGATTGAAATAATGAACTTTTCCTTCATAATCCTGTTGCCCATCTTGCTCATAGGAAAGAAATACGCCAGATGTTCCGATACTTGCTAATCCCATACCTTCTTGCACAATCCCTGCCCCAACTGCTGCACAAGCATTGTCCGCACCTCCAGAAAATACAGCGATTTCATTTGTAAAGCCATACTTATCTGCAAGTTGTTTATTCATTACGCCTATTTTGTCAGAAGACTCGACAAGCTTAGGGAAAATAGATAGTGGCAAATCAAATAATTCAGCAATAGATTCGCTCCAAACCTTTTCTTCCACATTTAGCAATAAGGTGCCAGCAGCATCTGAATACTCCATTTGCTTATTGCCAGTTAAATAGAATCCTAAATAATCTTTTGGCAATAAAAAGTGCTTTGCTTCTTCCCATATGGTCGGCTCGTTTTCCTTCACCCACAGTAGTTTAGGTAAAGTAAATCCTTCTAACGCTTTGTTTTTTGTAATTTGAATAACTTCTTGTCCCGCTTTATCCATTATTTCCAGGCATTGTTTGCTTGTTCTCACATCATTCCATAAAATTGCGTTTCTTAATGGTTTACCATTTCCATCTAATAAAACCAAGCTATGCATCTGTCCAGAGAAACTAATTCCCTCTGTTTCTGATGCTGCTTCTGGAAATGCGGCAATTATTTCTTTTAAGACAATATCCAATGCTTCGATCCAAACATTTGGATTCTGTTCACTATATTTTGGCTGAGGAGTCAGAAGCTCATATTCAGAGCTCTTTGTTATAAGAACCTTGCCTTCTTTATCAACTAACAAGCCTTTTAATGAACTAGTTCCTAAATCAATTCCTATTACATACGACATTTTCACGCTCTCCCTTCCTAAGTCATGTGACAAATGATAAAAGAAAGGGCTGCCTCATTTATAGAGATTTAGACCTCCACAAGTATAAATAGTAGATTATTTTCAATTAGCTCCTACTAATAAACTTGTGATGCCAATTCCTTCTACCTGAGACACCCCTTTATGGTGTTATACCAAATTATTATATTTATATTATACTAAATAATCGTTCAAACGAGATTTTAAGAATTCTAGATGATTTGGCTCATTTTCAATTTGATCATGTTGTAATGCATATTCTGTTAATGTTTTCAAATCTTCTTTACCTTCTACAATGGACTTACCAATTCCAGTTGTATAGCTCATATATCTACGTTCAATTTCTTTGTCGAAGAAACGATCTTCTTTTAGTTTTGCAGCTGATTTTAATCCGCGTGCAAAGGTATCCATACCAGCAATGTGTGCTAGCACTAAATCTTCCATAGAGAAAGAAGAACGGCGTACTTTCGCATCAAAGTTAATACCACCAGGAGCAATTCCTCCGTTTTCTAGCACTTGATACATTGCTAGAGTTGTATCATAGATATTAGTTGGGAATTCATCTGTATCCCATCCAAGCATTACATCCCCTTGGTTCGCATCCAGAGATCCAAGTGCATTATAGCTTCTAGCTACTGCCATTTCATGTTCAAAAGTATGCCCTGCTAATGTTGCATGGTTTGCTTCTAAGTTTAGTTTAAAGTGTTTATCAAGATTGTATTTTTGTAAGAAAGCCATTGCAGTCGCAGCGTCAAAATCGTATTGGTGTTTTGATGGCTCCATTGGTTTTGGCTCAATTAAAAATTGAACTTCATGATTTAATTCTTTTGCGTAATCAACTGCCATATGGAAAAAACGAGCCATGTTGTCTTGTTCAAGTTGTAAATCTGTGTTTAGTAAAGATTCATATCCTTCACGGCCACCCCAGAATACATAGTTTTTGCCGCCAAGCTTTTTACTGATTTCTAACCCTTTTTTCACCTGAGCTGCAGCATATGCAAAAACTTCTGCATTTGATGATGAAGCAGCCCCATGTACAAAGCGAGGATTTGTAAACATATTAGCCGTATTCCAAAGTAATTTAATACCTGTTTGATCCATCTTCTCTTTAATCAAATCTGTGATTACATCTAAATTGTCGAAGAACTCTTGTAATGTTTCCCCTTCTGGAGCAATATCAACATCATGGAAGCAAAAGAATTCAAAGCCCATTTTTTCCATTAATTCAAAGCCTGCTTCTACTCTATTTTTTGCTGTTTTCATTGGTGTTTCACCAAACCAGTTACGAACATTAGTAGCTGCACCAAATGGATCTGATCCATCTTGTGTTAATGTATGCCACCATGCCAAGCTGAATCGTAAATGTTCTTTCATTGTTTTTCCTAAAACTACTTCTTCTGGATTGTAGTGACGGTAAGCAAAAATATTTTCAGTTTTTGGTCCTTCATATTTGACTTCTTTAATCATTGGAAAAAATTCCATGTTAATTCCCTCCTAATTGTTATAAAAGATATTTTTGTTCTTGCTTTAACTTACTTTTTAAAAGTAGCATCTTCTTTCTATTCTATTAAATCATTTTTAATTTGTTAGTTCAGTATACTAACTGCATTAATCATAAATCTAACTATATTTTTTGTCAAGCGCTTACAATAGTATTTTTATTATTTTATCCATAAATTTAATAGAAGTATTTTAATTAGTATGGTAACCTAACAATATGAGCATCGTTATAAGGGGATTAATTAGTTTGGAGGAAAATAATGGTCACAGATAAATATGTAATTAGAGAGCAAAATGCTTCTCTTGTCATGGAGCAAATTGTTCAACATGCTCCCATTTCTCGAGCAAGTCTTTCATCTAATATTGGTTTAAATAAAGCAACTGTATCTGATATAACAAAGAAATTACTTGAGGATAAACTTATTGAAGAAATTGGAATTGGTGAGAGTAGTCATTCTGGAGGAAGAAAACCAATTCTTTTACAACTAAATAATAAAGCAGGTCTTTCAATCGCTATCGAGCTTGGCTATGACTTCATTTCCACAATGGTCACATACCTAGATGGAGAAGTTGTCTTTTACAATAAAGAAAGAGGTATATTTATTACAAAAGAAAATGTCATTGCACATGTTTCAAATATAATTGAAAAATATCAAAAAATAAGCCATCTGACAACCTATGGTATTATCGGAATTGGAATTGCAATTCATGGTATTGTAAATGAAAATACTATCTCGTTTACACCATATTATGATTTAGACAAAATGGAACTTTATGAGGAATTAACGAAGCTATACCAGTATCCTATCCATATTGAAAACGAAGCAAATTTAACAGCAATAGGAGAGTCTACTTTTTCTACTGAATTTAATAACTTAATCAGTTTAAGTATTCACAGTGGGATCGGTGCTGGAATTATAATTGATGGTCAATTATTTACAGGACTAGATGGAAGAGCTGGTGAAGTTGGTCATTCTGTGCTTTATCCAAACGGCAAAGCTTGTCCTTGTGGGAATAAAGGTTGCTTAGAGCAGTACTGCTCCGATAAAGTTCTTCTAGAGCTGTTCAAAGAAAAGAAAGAGTTAACAGATGTCACTCCTGATTTATTAGCTGAGCTATATTTTGCTAAAGACCCCCTTGTTCAAGAAATTATTCAAGAACATTGCTATAATTTATCGAAGGGCATAAACAATATAATGACTTTTTTTGCTCCAAAGCTTATATTCATGAACAGTTCTGTCATTCGAAGAATCCCTGAGATACTTTCATTAATCAGCAATAATCTGCAAAGCTCCTTTAATAAAGACATCGTCATTGAAAATTCGAGTTTAGGTTCGAAGGCATCTTTATTTGGGGCTACCGCTTTGAACATTCGTAATTTCTTAAATATTTCCCATCTGAAAATTATTAATACAGATTAACATAGCATTTTGCGTATGGTTCATGGAATGATACAATCTTATTTCTAAAAATA
The DNA here is from genome assembly GCF_950097965.1 of Bacillus sp. T2.9-1. Classification (NCBI taxonomy): domain Bacteria; kingdom Bacillati; phylum Bacillota; class Bacilli; order Caryophanales; family Bacillaceae; genus Bacillus; species Bacillus sp. T2.9-1. The sequence continues at coordinate 66,756 of NZ_CATNHG010000078.1, read as the reverse complement.
ACAGATTGTATCATTTTTTCTTATACTTTAAAGGAAATCTTCTTAGGATAAATGAAACTTTTCTCCTCCTTATCTCGTAATATCATTATGAACGTAAAGTGTGATACAATCGTTTAAAATACATAATACAATATTTACAAGAAATTGAATGAATATGCTATACTTGCTATACAAAATAAGAAAAAGGTGAAAAATTTTGACAAAGAAGAAGTTTCATTATTGGTTACTGCAGATTCTCATCATCGCTGCCATTATTTATCTCTGCACAAAAATTACGTTTTTATTCAAACCAGTTGCAGTGCTATTTTCCACACTTTTTGTGCCAATTATTATTACTGGTTTCTTATATTTTTTACTTAATCCAATCGTTAAATTTTTGCAAAAAAATAAAATTCCGAAAACACTCGCAATTATTATTCTCTATCTTGCAGTGATTGGAATTATTATTTTGGCAATTGGCAGTGTTGTACCGATGATTAGTAAACAGGTTAGCGAATTATTTAGCAATATTCCTAAATATGCTGATGATGCAGTTCACTATTTCCAATACTTAAATGATACTAAACAGTACAAATGGATTATGAACCAAGAATATGTAAAAATTGAGGATATTACGGAGAACCTAAAGGCTTATGCTCAAACTATTCCAAGCAATATAACAAATGGAATTGGGACAGTTATCAGTACCATGACGAATATCACCATTACTATTGTAACGGTTCCATTTTTACTTTTCTATTGTTTTAAAGATGGTAGCAAATTTCCTGAAGCATTATCAAAATTCTTCCCTTCTTCTTATCGAAAAGAAGGTTTAAGAATTATTAAAGATACAAGTGAAACAATTGCAGCCTATATTCAAGGACAAGTAATAGTAGCTTTGTTTGTAGGAACCTTATCATTAATCGGCTATTTGAGTATTGGGCTTGATTATGCACTTGTAATGGCCTTAATTGTTGCTGTTACGAATATTATTCCATATGTTGGTCCTTTAATTGGTGGTGCACCAGCTGTTATAATCGCCCTTTTCACATCGCCAACACAAGCGTTCCTAGTTATTATTGTCATTACCATTGCTCAACAGATTGAAGGAAATATCCTATCTCCATTAATTCTAGGAAAAAGGTTGGATACCCATCCAGCAACAATTATTATTTTGTTATTAGTAGCAGGAAATTTAGCAGGAATTTTAGGAATGATTCTTGCCGTACCGACCTATGCTGCTGTCAAAACGATTGTAGTTAATATTAATCGTCTCCTTAAAGCACGGAAAGCAGCTATATTAAATACCCAAATCCCTCCAATCGAGTAAAAGATTTTGGTATAAGTTATAGTATTTTCTTTGAAATAAGAAAAAGGGAATTTGATTTTTGAAGATCAAATTCTCTTTTTTATTTTAGCTGTTTATGCAAATGTCAAGGAATCAACTGTTTCACGATCTAATCTCTTAATAACTTCCACAATTAATTTGACTGCATTTTCATAATCATCACGATGAAGCATTGCAGCATGTGAATGAATATAGCGAGTTGCGATTGTAATCGATAACGTCGGAACTCCTTTATGTGTTAAGTGAATAGAGCCAGAGTCTGTCCCGCCTCCTGGCACACTATCAAATTGATAAGGAATGTTTAGCTCATCCGCTGTATCTGTAACAAGGTCACGTAACCCTTTATGGGAAACCATTGAAGCATCATATAAGATGATTTGTGGACCCTTACCCATTTTACTTAGTGCTTCTTTTTCTGTAACTCCCGGTGTATCTCCAGCTATTCCAACATCAACTCCGAACCCAATATCCGGCTCAATTAAGTTCGCTGCTGTTTTCGCTCCACGAAGACCAACCTCTTCTTGAACTGTTCCAACACCATATACAATATTAGGATGATTGATTTCTTTTAAATTTTTTAATACATCAATTGCAATTGCACAACCAATTCGATTATCCCATGCTTTTGCAAGCAACATTTTTTCATTATTCATTACTGTAAATTCGAAATATGGAACGATCATATCTCCTGGTTTTACTCCCCATTCCATTGCTTCTTCTTTAGAAGATGCACCAATATCAATAAAGATATCCTTAATATCTATTGGTTTTTTTCTTGCTTCTGGGCTTAATACATGTGGAGGTTTAGACCCTGTAATTCCAGTAATTTCGCCTTTACTCGTTACAATCGTTACTCTTTGAGCTAGCATTACTTGGGACCACCAACCGCCTACTGTTTGAAAATAAAGAAACCCTTTATCATCAATACGAGTTACCATAAATCCAACTTCATCCAGATGACCTGCAACCATAATTTTTGGTCCATTTTCCTGACCAACTTTCTTAGCAATTAAGCTTCCTAAATTATCTGTTGTCACTTCATCCGCATATTCTGTTATGTACTTTTTCATTACTTCTCTTGGTTCTCTTTCATTGCCTGGGATGCCTTTTGCATCTGTGAGATCTTTAAGCATCGTTAATGTTTCATCTAATTTGGACATTATTTCGACTCCCTTAATATAATATATTCTTCATTATTATACTAGAAAATAGATATAGTACAAAGTATTAATTACTTATAAAAAGAATCTTCCCTCAATAGTTGCTTACTACCCGTCTTATATGGGTATAGAAAGAACCCTTGCTTTTATTATGTATCAAACCTTGGTTTCTATTTATTTAATCTTTTTTCTTTTAAAAAAATATTTTTTCTAAAATAATGAAACCTTTTCTATTATCAATCGTATTCTATTAGTTAATCCTGAAAAATTAAGTTACTGGAGGCTCTTTTATGAAATGGCTTTTGTTAATTGTTCTGCTCGTATTTCTTCTTTATGGTTTATTTCGAATCCTTTCTTTCTTAATGAATCCACAACAACGATTGAAGTTAGCGCAAAAGCGGAGAACTTTTTATTTGCTCGATCAAAAGGATAATATAAGAATGAATCTCTTATTAACCTATAAAGGGCATTTACTCGAAGGGGAAAAATACGCAGTAGCAAACGAAGTTGATCACATCTTACTATTCCCTACCAATCCTTATAATACGAAGATGTCAAAACAAGACAAAGCCTATATAGAACAGTCACTATTGTCTATATACCCAAAGGCTAAAATTGATTGGACACGGTTTAAAGAAGCAGAAAAAAATACGTAGAGGTTCGGACAGTATTCCAGCTCATTGAAAAACCCGACCAACCATATCAAGTTCCATATGGTTGGTCGGGTTTTTATAGTTTATAAAAGACCGTTTCAGTGAAGTTGGTGTTGTTCCCTGCAGCACATTTTGTGTCTGTAGCAGAATGGGAACGAATTAGTTTTTCATTTGATTATTTTTCATAACTCATATTGGATAACAGCTATTTGTGAAATCGCTATATTAGAAATTGTTCGTCTTCACAGATTAGCAAATTAGTTTTGTCCTAGACTTTTTTACATGAAGTATTTTACTCATGGGCTTCTTTAAAAAATTCTCTCCATTTAATAATCGTAATTTTTTCCCTTAAAATATAAACAAGTATCGCTAATGCAAACATAATAATGACGACCATTGTTAACGAAAATTGACTAATAAACTGACCGAAAATAGTATAAAAGAACGCTAAAGGTATATTGCTTAAAAAAGCGCTTTTTCCATATTCATTTAAACTTTTTCTTTTCTCTAATAGGCAAAAATTTAGTAAATGATAATGAAATACTGGTATTAAACGCAATACTGTGATTTGTCCAAGTGTCAAATTACGATACTCCCCAAACCATCTTTTTTTTAAATTAGATAGTTTCCGATGTGTCTTTGGCAAGCGATGAATGACAGTATAGAAAATGAGACAATTAATTGTTAAGCCTATAATAGAATAGATGGTTCCAAGCGTCACTCCAAATAAAACTCCTCCTGCAATACAGACTAAGATTGGAGGAATAAACAAAAATTGCCGTAGGGTATGGAATAAAATAAATATAATTGGCGCTAAAATGCCACTAACTTCTACCATTACAAATAGGACTGATAACTGCTCTTCCATCTTATCACCTTCTGCTCTAAAGAATCATGCTGTTATTAAAGTGTATAGAAAAAGACAAGAGAATATGCCTAAACATTCAACCAATAGAGTACAATCCCTAATTCTAGTAATGTTAGTGCTGGTAAACCATATTTAAATGTAGCATGCTTTGTTTTATGCCGAAAATTTTGCATACCTATGTATAACCCTAAAGCACCGAAAAAAATAGCAATTGTCCAAAGGGTTCGCTCACTTATGCGATACTGATGCTTGATCGCTCTTTTTTTATCAATCATCATGAATAAATAGCCTGTTACATTGATTAACACTAAATAGATGGATAGTAATGGCATCATCCTGCTTCCTCCTTCTTTCAAAGAAAAAAATATAAAAAAAAGAAGGTAGCAAATACCTCCTTTTTTTAATAAACTTATTTTAAGTTTTGTTTTGCAACTGTAGCTAATTCAGCAAATGCTTTTTCATCACTTACAGCAAGTTCAGCAAGCATTTTACGGTTTACTTCAATACCAGCTAACTTCAATCCGTGCATTAAACGGCTATAAGAAAGACCGTTGATACGAGCAGCTGCGTTGATACGAGTAATCCATAATTTACGGAAATCACGTTTCTTTTGACGACGATCTCTGTATGCATACATTAATGATTTCATTACTTGTTGGTTTGCAACTTTGTATAATGTATGTTTTGAACCATAATAACCTTTAGCTAATTTAAGAACTTTTTTACGACGTTTGCGTGTAACTGTACCGCCTTTAACACGTGGCATATAATTTCCCTCCTATATTGAAAAAATCACTTAATGTTGTCTAATAAATGACGAATGCGTTTGAAATCGCCTTTGGATACTAATCCAGCTTTGCGAAGTTTACGTTTTTGCTTAGTAGATTTGTTAGCAAATAAGTGACTAGTATAAGCTTTTGAGCGTTTTAATTTACCAGAGCCTGTCTTTTTGAAACGTTTAGCAGCTCCGCGGTGAGTTTTCATTTTTGGCATTTGGTATTCCTCCTCTTACTTGTCGTTTTTAGGCGCTAAAGTCATGAACATGCTTCGACCGTCCATTTTTGGATGTGATTCCACAGTGGCAACTTCTGCACATGCTTCTGCAAAACGAACAAGTACTCGTTGACCGATTTCCTTATGTGTAATAGCACGTCCTTTAAAACGAATGGATGCTTTTACTTTATCGCCTTTTTCTAGGAACTTAATAGCATTACGAAGCTTTGTATTAAAGTCATGCTCATCTATAGTTGGACTAAGGCGAACCTCTTTAATATTAATGATTTTTTGATTTTTACGTGCTTCTTTTTCTTTCTTTTGCTGTTCAAACTTGTATTTACCATAGTCCATGATACGAGCTACTGGCGGTTTTGCGTTTGGAGCAACAAGAACAACATCAAGATTTACACGTGTTGCAATTTCAAGAGCTTCAAATTTCGTTTTAATCCCAAGCTGTTCTCCATTTTGGTCAATAAGACGAACTTCTCTTGCACGAATGCCTTCATTTAAAATCATATCTTTGCTAATAGTTAAACACCTCCAAGGTTAATGACGAATACAACGTTCGGGTCAAGAATAATCTATTCTAGGTCACCTTCTCTAGCTTAGATACTAATTGACACTTGACTCTCAAGTTGACATCGTAGGCTTTGTAATCTTTATCATCCAAATAAAAAAGTGTGGATGAACAATTCACCCACACTTACGAAACAAAAGTAATACCTAAAATGTTTTACGTAATACCTGTTAACTACTTGGAATCTGTGTCAATCAGGTGAGAAGCGGGTGCTTCTTCTTTTCCTCAAACTCGTATTCAATTTACCTTAGTAACTATATCACAAATGATAACTGTAAGTCAACGAAAGAAATATCACAACGAGAAAAATTTTATCAAAATAATTGATTCAATGCAATACTTTTTATGCATAAATTCAGAAAAGCTAGGAATATGGAACGAAATTCGGACTTTACAACCTTTAAAACGACAGAAGTTCGTTTGTTTTTTGCTTTCTGGCAGACGTCCATTCCCTCTGAACCTTATCCTAAGATCCATGAAAACTAAGTCATAAGAATGCTACTTCATAAAAATCTATGCTAACTTAGTTAGAAAATTTTACTTCTTGCGTTAATTTTTCCAAGAAGTCTACATAAGAAACTGTTTCTGATTTTTGTTCTCCGTATTTGCGGACATTTACGGCTTTGTCTTCTACTTCTTTATCTCCGACTACTAGCATGTAAGGGATTTTTTTCATTTGCGCCTCACGGATTTTGTAGCCGATTTTTTCATCACGTTCGTCAAGCTCTACACGGATACCGTGTCTTTGTAAGTTTTCTTGTACTTCTTTTGCATAGTCAAAGTGTACAGAAGGTGATACAGGAATCACTTGTACTTGCACTGGCGATAACCAAGTTGGGAATGCCCCTTTGTATTCTTCGATAAGGAATGCAATAAAGCGTTCCATTGTAGATACTACTCCTCTATGGATAACAACTGGACGATGTTGTTTTCCATCCTCCCCAACATATGTTAAATCAAAGCGCTCAGGCAATAAGAAGTCCAATTGCACAGTAGATAATGTCTCATCTTTTCCTAAAGCTGTTTTCACTTGCACATCCAATTTAGGACCATAGAATGCAGCTTCTCCTTCTGCTTCAAAATAATCTAGACCTAGGTCGTCCATTGCCCCTTTCAGCATGCTTTGTGCTTTATCCCACATTTCATCGTCATCAAAATATTTTTCAGTATCTGCTGGATCACGATAAGATAGTCGGAATGAGTAATCTGTAATATCGAAATCTTTATATACTTCTAATACTAAGTTTACGACACGTTTGAATTCATCTTTAATTTGGTCTGGTCTTACAAAGATATGCGCATCATTTAATGTCATTCCACGAACACGCTGTAATCCAGATAATGCACCTGACATTTCATAACGATGCATTGTTCCAAGCTCTGCGATACGAATTGGCAATTCGCGATAGCTGTGAATATCATTTTTATAAACAACCATATGATGTGGACAGTTCATTGGACGAAGCACTAACTGTTCATTATCCATTTCCATTACTGGGAACATATCCTCTTGATAATGATCCCAGTGACCAGAGGTCTTGTACAGGTCTACACTACCCATAATCGGTGTATATACATGGTTATAGCCTAATCTTTCTTCCTTGTCTACTATATAGCGCTCTACAATGCGTCTGATTGTTGCACCTTTTGGAAGCCATAGCGGTAGGCCTTGTCCCACTTTTTGAGAAGTCATAAATAAATCTAATTCTTTCCCAATTTTACGATGATCTCTTTCCTTCGCCTCTTCTAAAAATCGTAAGTGCTCCTCTAACTCATTCTTCTTAAAGAATGCAGTTCCATAAATACGCTGAAGCATTTTATTATCGCTATTTCCTCTCCAATAAGCCCCAGCAATATTTAGTAATTTAAACTCTTTTAGTTTTCCAGTTGAAGGAACATGTACACCACGACATAGATCAACGAATTCACCTTGTTGATAAAGTGTTACCGTTTCATCTTCTGGGATTGCATCAATTAATTCTAGCTTATATTCGTCATCCATTTCTTTAAAAAGCTCAATCGCTTCCGCTCTGCTTACTTCTTTACGAACAATCTCCAGATTTTCATTGATTATTTTCTTCATTTCCTTTTCAATAGCCGGTAAATCTTCTGGTGTTAATGATTGCTCTAAATCAATATCATAATAATACCCATTTTCGATAACTGGACCTACACCAAGCTTTACATTTCCATAGATACGTTTAATTGCTTGTGCCATTAAGTGTGCAGTGCTATGACGCAAAATTTCTAGTGCATCCGGGCTATCAGGTGTAACAATTTCAAAAGAAGCATCTTCTAAAATTGGTCTTTTCAAATCATATAATGAACCATTTATTTTTCCTGCAAGTGCTTTTTTTCTTAACCCTGGGCTAATGGAACCGGCAATATCTTCTGTTGTTGTCCCTACTGGAAACTCCTTTACCGCTCCATCTGGAAATGTAATGTTAATTAGATCTGACATAAAACTTCCTCCTTCATTCTCGCCATTAAGCTTTTCATGTACGATAAGAACCGATTGAACGCAAAAAAACCCATCCCTATGCGAAGGGACGAGTTTTATAAATATAAACACGTGGTTCCACCCTAATTCTCAGACAATCCATTGTCTGACTTTAGTTTAAACAGATAACGGCTGCTGAGACCGCCAGTCATTACTTAGGTTCCCTGTTCCTGACTGAAGTTTAAAGGTGGTAAGTAATCTCATCGTGTTAGGAAGTTCCCAGCATCCTTCCCTCTCTTTAAACCGTACAAGAAAACTATTGTCCTTATCAATACATGTATAAGTTATAGTTAATTTATGTACGTTATTATATGCTTTTCTAAACATAAAATCAAGGGGAGATAAAAATCTTATTTTATTTCTGTTTGAGTGTTTATTCTTAGGAAAAAATGACCCTTTTCAAGAAGCTGTACTCTCTCTTCAAAAATGTTTAAAATTGTTCGCACAATAGGCAACTCCCTATCTTCAGTATATAAATAGATTGTTTTCGGAGCAATTGCCAGCAGTGGTCCTAAAGAATATGGGTCAATATAATAGGGAGAAGAAGCTAAACTTCTTTGCTCATACAACATCATTAATTCCTGTTGGGGAATCTCTTGATATTCGGTATCAAAAAACTGGATTTCTAAGTCAACTAAAACATGAATATGATTCACTTTTGCAGTTTTTTTAGAAAGGGAATTTCGTAAGCTATGAATAAACACCTGATATTCTTGTTCCATTTTGTACTCATCAATCGATAATTCTATGTATTTTAGTAGCTTTTCAAAAAAAGCCTTTAATCGAAAGGTCACAAATGAATCAAAAGAAAATGCATGATGTGTTTCCACCATAAAATTATTCATACTTTCTGCAAGACATGCTTTTATATTTATATCTTTTGTTATATTTGCTAGTCCTTCACGCTCTTCTTCTATTAAACTATGAAGAAGTTCTAATATACTGCGTTGTTCTAATTCATCCATATAGAAATAACGATTTTGTAATATTTCTTTTGCCCAATCATCTGTTTTAATATGCAAGATAAAAGCAGTTAAGCATTTTTGCACTACCTGACTGCTTCCATCTATTTTAACGACATTTCCACTATTGTCATCACTTATTCTTTCAATCGACTCAGCAGGTTTTACCTGTTTATTCATTAAACGCAAAAATTTCTTTGCATCTTTTTCAGATTGAAATTGAATTTCGATCAACCGTATCCCCCCTTTATAAAGAAGTCCTCGATTCCATATATATGGGGGATAGAGAGAAAATAGACTATAAAATAAGGAAAATCATCGGAGTATGTCCGTTATCGTAATATATGCTTACAATATATAGGAATTGCCTTTTCTAAAAAAATAGACAGACTTTTAATTAGTCTGTCTTCGTTCGTAATATCCAAATTCACAAAAAGAATACGATTGCTCCTACTATAATGACATACACAATAATGTATCTTATATACATCACTTGTAAAGAAATGGATCGTTTTTCGCAAAGATTTCTTACGTATGCAAGTAACCTTCTATTTTTTGTAACATACGTATAAGTTAATCCGAATACCAATAATGCCAAGATTATTTTATAAATTCCCGGGCTATAAAACGAGAGAAAAAATGGGATTAACAATAGCAAAATAGTGATGGATACAAAGAAAAGAAATTGATTATAACGCTTTATCAGTAATTTTTCTGCATTCGAAATTTCCGTCAACTCAACACTACTCCTTACACTTATAAACATCTAGTATAAATTTTTTATATCCGCTTATTTTTACCTTTTACATGAATCGGTGTAGATAAGTAACGAATTCTTTCCATTACTCTCATTGCTTTCATCTTTTCCTCTTCTCCTCTTTGAGAGTAGGTAAGATGATGCTCTAGTCCACTAAAGTCAAAATTAGATGTAAATAAAGTCGGTAAATTCTCTAACATCCTAAACTGTAAGATTGGTCCTAATACCTCGTCTCGAATCCAACTAGACATTGTTTCTGCACCAATATCATCCAGCATTAAAATCGGCTCCCTTTTGATGCTTTCGATTTTGTCATTTAATGTACTATTAGCAATCGAGCTTTTCATTTCCCTAAATAATTCAGGAACATATACGATCATAGAAGAAATTTGCTTTTGAGAAAGTTCGTTTGCAATGGATCCTAAAATATAGGATTTACCCACTCCAAATTCACCGTAAAAGTATATTCCCTTTTGTCTTTGACCAGGTTTATACTCCTCTACAAATCGAATAGCTGCATCTACCGCTTCCATTCTTTCTCCTTCTATGTCCAGCCTGTCAAAAGATGCTTCTAAAATGTCCTTGGGCACATATAAACTTTGGATTAATTTTTCTTTTTTCTTTTGGTTATCCTCTTGGAGCTTCCTTGGGCAGCGGTCATATTGAATCTCAATATTCCCCCTGATAACAACTAGACTCGGATGATAACCCTGCATCATATTCACACAACCTTGAAGGCTTGGGCACTTATTACAAGCCTTGCTTTGATTAGCATATTCATATAATTTCATCATTCCCACATCTACCGCATTGGAAGTCAACTCATCTTCATGCTCGCGTAAAAAGGCTCTCACATCAGGGTGTGTAAGTACTTCCTGTTTCATCGCACGGTAACGTTCCTGAAAATTATTACCTGCCCCAAACTTCTTTAACGTATCATTAATCCTTTCCACCCTTTGATTCACCACCTATTTTTTTAATTTTTTTATGCGTTCTTCCAGCTCTCTTTTCTTCTGCTCCAAGTCTTTGTCGCTTGCTGCATTATCTTGATTCTGTTCTGCTGTTTTATTTGCTTCTTCATTCCCCTGATCTTGTTGTCCAAACCATTCTGGAATTTTTTCTGTACGAATTGCTTTGCGACGAGTTGACTTTGATTGTTGATTTTTTTTACCTTGCGCCCATTCCATATATTGCTTATGTTCCTTTTTCGCTAAATCCATTGCATCCTTCACCGTACGAATATTCTTTCTTACCCATTGACCAGCTATCTTTTCTATATAACCTTTCGTTAATTTCATATCTGTTTTTAGCATAACATATTGAATAAGCACATTTATTACTCCAGGTAAGAGCTTTTGTGAAAACATAATTTCTTCGATTATTTGCAAATCCGTTTTAGATGGTTCAGCACCTCCTGAAATATCTTTTAATACTTCACGAGGAGAAGTATGATCTAAATAATAGATTAATTCTTCCTCTTTTGATTTTGGTGCATCCATAGACGAATAATCTTTCTGCGGCTGTTTTCGGTCAACTAACATTGGCAGCAAATCGTTATGCTGAAATTGATACCAATCACGAGCAGCTATTCTTAATTCTTCCATATCAATCTCATCCTGTTGATTAATTGCACTGATAACGATATTCTTCATTTGAATGGGGTCAATTCCATAGATAAAGGCAAGATTTTGTATCGCTTCCTTCACCTTTTTGGTAAAGGCTTTTTTCGAAAGTAAAGAATCGTGTATTCCTGCATAGAGTAGTTCAAAATCAAAATCCACCTTCGTAATTTGAATTCCAGTCTGCTCTTCTCTTCCAATATAGGTTTGGTCAGTCTCTTCTTCATCCTCTAATTCATGTATTGCCCGAACAGCACTTCCATGATCAGACATAAATACCTCTTGAAAACCTTTTGTTACAAGCTGAAAACTTGGATCAACAATTTTTTCATCGGAAAAGAATTTCTTCAATCTGCTATATTGTGCTTTTCCAATTTTTCGATATAAATAAACATTTAACATTCCGTCGAGAAAATATTGTGCTGGCGATAAAGGTGGCTGCAATTCATAAATAAACGAGCGATTGCCATCCTCCTTCTTTAAATACGTTTTTAAAAGACCAATTCCCTCTAGCTTTAGTCTTGCTTCATATATATCATTTAAACCACAGCTCATGAAATTCATTAAGCTATGATGTGTATTTGTCATGGACCACAAGCGATTTTCTTCTACTTCAGCCCATAAAGTCATGTATAAAGCTAAACACTGTGTCCCAATTAATGGTTGATACAAGAATGTGATTGTTTTTCGATCATAATCACTTAAGAGTCCATTCACAGCTACTCGATATCTGTCGACGGGAAGTAGGTCTTGCCAGTGCTGAGACATATTAAGTCCCCCTTCCTTACATTCTATTTCCATCAAAGGAGTTGAAAGGCAAAAAAGAGCCAAAGAAATCTTCAGCTCCCTTAGTAATCATTTCCATAAAGTGAAACTCATTAATGAGTTTTTCCCCCCATCCATAGTTGAACCAATCGGATCTTTATGGACAACAATCTCCCAACTTTACTCCTCGTATTCTCCTAAGCAAAAGGAGAGAGTCTTATGGTCCGTATAGAGAGGGATAAAATTCGCTAGTCTTTTTTGATTAATTCTTTAAGTTCGTCAATAAACACATTTATATCTTTAAACTGGCGATAAACAGAAGCAAACCGTACATATGCCACTTCGTCAACTTTTGCTAAGCGATCCATTACCATTTCTCCAATTATTTCACTCTTTATCTCTGAGGCAACATTACTTCGAAGCTCTTTCTCTACTTCTGCAGTAATTTCCTCCAGTTGTTTTAATGCAACCGGTCTCTTCTCACATGCTCTAATTAAACCACGCAATATTTTATCCTTACTAAATTCTTCACGTGTTCCTTCTTTCTTCACTACAATCAAAGGAATCTCTTCTACTTTTTCAAAAGTTGTAAATCGATTGCCACAGGCTTCACACTCTCTTCTTCTACGAATCGATTTATATTCATCAACTGGTCGTGAATCAAGAACACGGGTGTTATTATGTTGACAGGTAGGACATCTCATTTCATATCAGCTCCGAATTCTTTGTTCCATGTATATACTTATCTTCATATTATATAAAATTAAAGGCTTGTACAAGTAATTATATTAAATTTCACCTATAACCTAATGTCAGATAGGAAAAACATGCCACTTTTCCAAAATATTCTTCGCTTGCTGTAATGAATTTTCGATTGTCCCATTATTATTAATTACTTCATCAGCAAGAGCTTTTTTCTCCAGCAAAGGCATCTGCGCATTTATTCTATTAACTGCCTGCTCATAGCTTAAATTATTTCTGTTCCTTAACCTTGCTATTTGGATATCTCGATCTACATATACTAAAATAGTTCGATCAACCATTGTGTTTAATTTATTTTCAAATAGTAATGGGATATCTAAAATTACGATTTTTTCGCCCATCTTAACGGCTTGTCTTTGCTTTTCATCCATTCTCCTTCTTACATCAGGATGAACGATACTATTAAGCACATCCCGTTCCCCTTCATTCGAAAAAATAATTTCTCCAAGCTTTTGGCGATTTAAAGTACCATCTTGATGAAGAATATCCTTACCAAAATGAGCAACAATTTCTACATATGCTGGTTCTCCTATTTCAACAGCTAATCTAGACTCGATATCAGCGTCAATAATCGGAATATGCAATGATTGATAATAGGAGGATATTGTCGATTTGCCGCTCGCAATCCCCCCTGTTAAGCCTACTATTAATGTCATGACAATACCTGCCTTATTAAATTTAGTATGTAACAAAATTAAATGAACAAACACTTTTGTAAATATATAAAGCAATAGATAGGTGAAATTCCTAAGGCGATTCGCCAAGGAGGGTCACCACCTTAGAAAATATAACCTATTCTCTAATTTTTTCAAGCGATTTAGAGTTTAAATATCCCAATAATAATTAAAATAATCCCTGGGATAAAAGAAAATTTATCCATATAACTTTTTTCTGACAGAAATTTACCTAGATAAATCCCTAACGAAACAAAGGATGTACTCATAAAGATAACGGAAAGTGTTAAAAAAAGTGGAGGAAGTCCTAGCATGGAAGCTCCAATTCCTGCGCCAAAGGCATCTAAAGACAGAGCAAAGCCTAACATAACTGCTTCTACCCCTGTAATTGTTCCCGATTTATCAAAGTCGGCTGACAAAGGTTTCTTCAATATATTTATAACGATACCTAAAGATTTTATTTCAAAATTAATAATATTCTTTTCTTCTGTTAATACTTCCTTTTCCTTGCTTGGCTTAAAATATTGGTAAAGAATCCATCCACCTAATATTATTAATATAATGCCACCTAAACTCTCTGCAAACGAGGGGGAGAATATCCTTGAAATAACATGACCTACCAACATTGCTGTAAGCAGTGTCAGACCGGAACAACAGGCGATAATAAGGATAGAATTTAAGGGCATTTTCATTTTTCGCAGACCATAAGTAAACCCAACACTAAAGCTATCGATGCTAACAGCGATTGCTATTAATAAAAGAGAAAACACCTGGGCCATAAAGATAAGCTCCTTCCAAATCAATAGTAATATACTATATGGAAAGAGCCCATCCAATGTTAATTTAGATTTATTGTTTTATTTTTTTGACAATTAGGACAAAAAACAGTTCCTCTTCCTCCGACAATAATTCTTTCTAATGTATGTCCACATACTTTACAGTCTTGCCCTTTTCGGCCATATACATATAGTTCAAGCTGGAACATTCCTATTTGCCCTTGTGTGTTTACATAAGAACGAATCGTACTACCACCCTTTTCAACAGCTTCCGATAAAGTAGCAATAATCTCTTTATATAGTTTCTCCATTTCGGCAGATTTTAACGAATTTGCTAATCGCTCTGGATGAATGCCACTTCGAAACAATGCTTCATCTACGTAAATATTGCCTAAACCAACGACAATTTTTTGATCCAATAATGCCGTTTTTATGCTTCGGCTGGTTTTTAATAATCGCTCTGTAAAATTAGCAATCGTAAAATCAGCATCAAATGGTTCAGGACCTAATTGAGACAGTGGCATGGCATTTAATTCCTCACCCTTTTTAAATAAATGCATTGTTCCAAATTTACGTACATCCTTATATCTTAATTCAGAACCATCTTCAAAAAAGAAAATAACATGGGTATGTTTATCAACGGGTTCACCAGCTTGAAACACACCGTATTTGCCTTCCATTCGCAAATGCGAAACAATCGTAAAATCATTTGTTTCAATTAAAATGAATTTGCCTCGTCTTTTTACATCAAGGATGGTTTGACCAATTAATGCATCGGAAAACTCTTCTACATTTTCTGGTTTTTTAATCATTTTTGCCCATGACACAACAACTTCCTTAATTACTTTATTTTGCGTTAATTGTTTTAACGTTTTACGTACCGTCTCAACTTCTGGTAATTCTGGCACCTCATATACCTCATTTCCTTGAGAAAATTGCTCATGATTCTTTACTTCTCACCAATATTATAAAATAATCATTTATTACTTCGCATCATACCAAGTTGGTCCATAAGAGTAATCCACTTTTAAAGGAACACTTAATTCAACTGCATGTTCCATTACATCTGGAACTATTTCTTTCAACTTCTCGATTTCTTCTTTTGGAGCCTCAAAGATTAATTCATCGTGCACTTGTAATAATAATTTAGCCTGTAATCCTTCTTCTTCTAAACGTTTTGCCATTTCAATCATCGCTTTTTTTATAATGTCAGCGGCACTGCCTTGTATTGGTGTATTCATTGCTGTTCTCTCGGCAAAGCTTCGAAGATTAAAGTTTCTGCTTGTGATATCAGCTAAATACCTTCTTCTATGAAGCAATGTTGAGACATATCCTTTTTGTTTTGCATCTGCCACAATTTCTTCCATATAACTCCTTACTCCTGGATAGCTTTCTAAATAGCGTTCAATAAACTTGGCTGCTTCTTTTCTCGTAATGTGCAAGCTTTGCGATAACCCATAGTCACTAATACCATATACAATTCCAAAGTTAACCGCTTTTGCATGTCTTCGCATATTAGAAGTGACCGCATCTGCTTCTACATGAAAAACGGACATAGCTGTTTCTGTGTGGATATCATGGTCTTCTCTGAATGCTTCTATTAATTTCTCGTCATTGGCAATATGAGCAAGAACACGTAACTCGATTTGGCTATAGTCAGCAGCAAAAATAACCCAATCCTTTTCTGTCGGTACAAATGCTTGTCTAATTTTTCTTCCTTCTTCTAACCGAATTGGAATATTTTGAAGGTTAGGATCAATAGAGCTTAAACGACCTGTTTGTGTCAATACTTGATTAAATCTTGTATGAATTCTTCCATTATGTACCACTTTTTGCAAGCCTTCTATATAGGTTGACTGTAATTTACCAAGCTGTCTATATTCAAGGATTTCTCTAATTACTTCATGTGAACTTGCAAGCTGTTCCAACACATCAGCAGAGGTTGAATATCCTGTCTTCGTTTTTTTCACAACTGGCAAGCCAAGCTTTTCAAATAAAATAACACCGAGCTGCTTCGGAGAGTTAATATTAAAGGTTTCACCTGCAAGCTCATAAATTCGCCCTTCAATTTCTTTCAGTCTTTCGGAAAGCTCTTCTCCCATTGCTTTCAAGCGATCAACATCCACTTTCACTCCCGTTGACTCCATATCAGCTAGCACTAGGCTTAATGGCATTTCTAAATCATAAAATAGTGCTTCTTGGTCATTCTTTCTTAATTCATCTTCCATTTTCTCTTGTATAGCCTGCATAGCGAATGCTTTTCTTACGATGTGATCAGATAAGAATTCTTGATCTGGAACCTTTCTTTTTGCTCCTTTTCCATAGAAAGCTTCATCTGATTGTAAGTTAAGATAGCCATATTTTTTAGCAACAGAAGCAACATCTTCAATCGTTGCAGAAGGATCTGCTAAATATGCAGCAATAAGAACATCAAACGTAATTCCTTTTAAATGAATCCCTTGATGTCGTAAAGACACTTCCGATCTTTTAGCATCATAAACAATCTTTTCTTTGTTTTCATCTTCTGCCCATGCTTTGAAAGCAGACGATACTAAAGCTTGATTGATCGGTAGATAGTATGCTCCTGTGTCATTTAATAAAGAGATACCTAAGATTGGGGCATAATGATAGTTATCCTCCAATACTTCGACATACATTATATTTATATCAGAAAAAATAGCTTCTGTAATATTTTCAACCGTTTCAAAATTTATATCTTCTAACACTAGTTCCTCTTGTTCAGGTGTTTCTCCTAATTTTTCGAGTAAAGAGTTAAATCCAAGCTCCTTGAACATTTCTTTTAGCTTTTCTATTTGCATTCCAGGAAATTCTGTATCTTCCAAAGTTATTGTTAGAGGAGCTTTTCTTGTAATAGTAGCTAGTTCTTTGCTCATTAAAGCTTGATCCTTAAATTCTTCTAGCTTTTCTTTCAGCTTCTTACCACTTACTTGGTCAATAGACTCTACCAATTTTTCTAATGAATCAAATTCCTTCAACAATTTAATTGCTGTTTTTTCTCCTACCCCAGGAACACCAGGAATATTATCTGAACTATCTCCCATTAAGCCTTTCATATCAATAATACGATCTGGAGTTAGACCGTATTTTTCCTGAACATGTTCAGGCGTATAGGATTCCATATCTGTTATCCCTTTTCTTGTGATATAAACAGTTGTCTTATCTGAGCTCAATTGTGTTAAATCTTTGTCACCAGAAATAACAACCACTTCAAACCCATCCTTTTCTCCTTGAAGAGAAAGAGTTCCAATAATATCATCTGCTTCATAGTTTTCTAATTCGTAATGATGGATACCATAGGATTTCAATAGCTCTCTTATATAAGGGAATTGCTCTGACAATTCTGGTGGTGTCTTCTGACGCCCTCCCTTATATTCACTAAATGTTTTATGTCGGAAAGTTGTTTTTCCTGCATCAAAGGCTACTAAAACATGTGTTGGCTTCTCTTCTTCTAAAATTTTCATTAACATCATGGTAAAACCGTAAACAGCATTTGTATGTACACCTTTATCGTTATTTAAAAGCGGTAAAGCGAAAAACGCGCGATAGGCAATACTATTACCGTCTATTAATATTAATTTCTTTTTCAAGAAATCCTCCTCCATCCTATTTATGTGTTATGTTATCTCGTAAAAAAAACGATGATTGTTACATGGCTCAATACTATTTATTTTACATGACATATACATAAATGTAAAAAGGCAGAGATTGCTGAAAAAGAGGTTCCTTCCTACGCTTATATTTATTTCATTCATCGACGAAATAAACGTGGAACAAACACCTTTTACCAACTATCTCTGCTATTTTTACAACTTTAATAAAAACATTTTAGGTATATTGACATGGTCTTGAATTGGAGAAAACTATCTATTCTACTAACGAGCGAGAACCAATTCTTCCCTCTTCCAAGACTAATTTTACACAGGGGAAGCCAAAAGCGGGGTAGCTTTCAGCTTAAGTCCTTAACCAAATGGATAAGGGGGACTTCACAAATTATTGTATCAACAAAGTGTAAACCCACCATAAACCAAATGTAAAAACAATGTAAAGAGAGAAAAGCGGAAGGCACCGTTTAGCGCCGTGTGAACTGGAGCGATTTTCTTGAGATAAAGGAAACACGAAGAACGATAGTGAATCGATGTTGACTTATCGTAGAGACAATCGTGAAGTTCATCTGGCGCTGGTGACTGGAGCTAGACAATGAAAAGCGGAAGGGCCTGTTTTTTCGGTGTACAAACTGGAGACTCTCGACTGAGATAAAGGAAACACGAGGAACGGCAGTGAGTCGATGTTGACTTATCGTAGGGAGATAGTCGGAAGTTTGCTAACCGATAGGCACTGGAGCTAGACAGTGAAAAGCGGAAGGCACCGTTTAGCGCCGTGTGAACTGGAGCGATTTTCTTGAGATAAAGGAAACACGAAGAACGATAGTGATTCGATGTTGACTTATCGTAGAGACAATCGTGAAGTTCATCTGGCGCTGGTGACTGGAGCTAGACAATGAAAAGCGGAAGGGCCTGTTTTTTCGGTGTACAAACTGGAGACTCTCGACTGAGATAAAGGAAACACGAGGAACGGCAGTGAGTCGATGTTGACTTATCGTAGGGAGATAGTCGGAAGTTTGCTAACCGATAGGCACTGAAGCTAGACAGAGAAAAGCGGAAGGCACCGTTTAGCGCCGTGTGAACTGGCGCTGATACCATAGGAAAATGTGCTAGATTTAGAAAAAAGAGGATACCGATGTCAGTATCCCCTGTCCTTAAAATGGAAATTCCTTGTGCAAAATAACCGTGAAGGTAGTTCCTACACCCATTTCACTTTCCACATGAATCGTTCCTCTATGTAATTCAACTAAATGCTTAACAATTGCAAGACCTAGCCCTGTTCCGCCAGAATTTCTACTTCTTGCTTTATCTACGCGATAAAAGCGCTCAAATATTCTTGGAATTTCTGCCGAATCGATTCCAATTCCTGTATCTTGAATTCTAACTTCAATTTTCTTTTTCTTTTCCACAACATAGACGTTGATTTCGCCATCGTTTGGAGTATAAATCACAGCATTTGTGATTAAATTTAAAAAGACTTGAGTTAACCGACTTCTATCTCCTTGAATCTGGATAATTTCATTTGATTGAGGAAATTTCAGTTTTATATTTTTCGCCTCTGCTCGACCTTCTAGCATTTTTGTTGCCTTATTTAAAATTTCCACCAAATTAAACTCGTCTTTATTTAAAGAGAAGTGATGTTGTTCTAATTTTGATAAATCTAGAAGATCTTGAATTAAAGTCTGTAATCGATGGCTCTCTTTTAAAATAATTCGCAAAAATTCTTCCAGCGTCTCTTTATCTTCCATCGCCCCATCAAGAAGTGTTTCAGAAAATCCCTTAATAGAAGTAATAGGCGTTTTTAACTCGTGTGAAACATTGGCTACAAAGTCTTTCCGAACTTGTTCTAGCTTCTTCAACTCCGTAATATCATTAAAAACGAGCAAAATCCCCATCCACCTATCATTTGTCCCAATAATGGGAACTCCATAAACCTGAAAGCTCTTTTTCTCATTTTTAATTTCAAGTGTCATGTCTCGAATAACTTTATGTTCTGTCATAAAAATTTCTTCCGCAAGATCTGTAACTTGTCTATATGGAATAACTTTATAATATTGTTTATAAAGATAGTCAGCTGAACGAACAGAGAAAATATCTTTATAGGATTTATTGATTAAATTAATATACCCTCTGCTATCTATTAAAAGAAGGCCACTACTAATACTCTCAATCAAAGTACCTAAACGATCTTCTTGTATTTCTTGTGCTTTTACCATTTCTTGCATATCTTTGGCAACCTTATTAAGAGAAGAACTAAGAATCCCTGTCTCATCTACTCGATCTTCATATGTTCTAGCATGATAATTGCCATTTGCCAAATCAACAGCAACTTTGGTAGCCGACTCAATTGGCCTTGTGTAACGATAAATTAATTTATAACCAACTAGATAAATTACTATGAATGAAAATACAAACGAAGAAAAAATAATCCAATTGATATGTTGGTATGCATTTTCTATCTCGTCTACTTTTGCCCCTATTAGCAAATAACCTTGGCCGCCTTCTTCATCAGAAAGCTCCAGTTGGTAAAAATGAAAGTTAGGGTTACCATCAATCGCAACGGCATTTACTTTTTCATTTAATAACAAAGCCTGCATTTGATTTTCATATTCTTCATCTGTCTGCAGCTCTCCCACATTGAACAATATCTCGCCAGATTCATTAATAATCGTAATCTGTAACTCTAATGCTTCGCTATATTCGATTATTAAATCATTATTAACTTTTAAAATCCTACCGTTATTCATTATTTGATTTGCTATTAATGTAGCTTCTCTTTCTAGGCGGTGATCAAAAGAATCCATAAAGGTTTTCTTATTATAAGACTCAATAAAAATAGCAACAAATAAAAACACGATAAAAATAGTAAATAAAACACTAGCCATTAATCGGGATTTAAAACTCTTCATTTACTTTGGTTCCTCTAATTTATAGCCTAAACCACGAATTGTTTTAATATATATAGGTTTTTTTGTATTTTCTTCAATTTTCTCTCGTAAATGACTAATATGTACATCTACAATTCTTGTATCGCCTACAAAGTCATAGTTCCAAACTGCACTTAACAGCTGGTCTCTTGTTAAAACTCTGCCTTTGTTTTTTACAAGATATAATAATAGCTCAAATTCTTTAGGCGTTAATTCTAATAATTCCCCTTTAAAATAGGCTTCATAATAATTAGGAAGGACTTTCAACTCTGCAATTTTAATACCTTCATCCTCATCTGTGTTTACTTCATTAGATGATGTTGGCACTTGCATCTGAGTTCTTCTTAAAACAGCTTTTATACGGGCGATAACCTCTCTCGGACTAAAAGGTTTGGTCATATAATCATCTGCACCAAGCTCAAGTCCTAATACTTTATCGAACTCATCATCTTTTGCTGTTAACATTAATATAGGAGTTAACACTTTCTGTTGGCGTAGTTCTTTACAAACATCCATCCCATCTTTTTTTGGCAACATTAAATCAAGTAGGATGACATCTGGATTAGCAGTTAAAGCTAGATTCAATCCTTCTTCTCCGTCCATGGCAGTCAATACATCATACCCCGCCTGTTGCAAATTATACTTTAGTAAAGTTACGATAGATTGTTCATCATCTACAACTAATACCTTTTTCTTCATATACAGCCTCCAAATATGTTAATTCCCCTTAAGTCCCCTTATACCTATTTACATTATAATATATTGTGTAGCGAAAATGGAAAAAACATTTCGTTACTATTTCCAAAAGGAAGTATTGATTTAAACGCGCAGGCTATAACAATGATACTATTAGAAAAACTAGGCTTGTAACTTAATTAACTCCATAAAAAAATCGGCTAACTTTTATGTTCGACCGATTTTTCTCATTTATTCAATTTAATACTGTCATTACATGACGAACGGAATGAACAGATTTTTCTAATGCTGCTTTTTCATCTTCTGTTAAATCAAGTTCTATAATTTGTTCGATTCCATTACCGCCCAAAATCGTAGGGACACCTAGATAAAGATCGTTATACCCGTACTCTCCTTCTAAATAAGCAATGGTTGGAAGAACTCGTCTTTGACTTTTCATAATTGCCTCACACATATCCACTAATGAAGCCGCCGGAGCATAATAAGCGCTTCCATTCCCAAGTAGATTTACGATTTCGGCACCACCATTTCTTGTTCTTTCAATAATCTCTTCCAATCTATGCTTCGGAATGAGCGATTCTAACGGGATTCCACCTGCATACGAATAGCGTATAAGCGGAACCATATCATCTCCGTGTCCTCCTAATACAATTCCTGTAATATCTTTAACAGAAAGGTTTAGCTCCATCGCAACAAAGCTTCGAAAACGAGCGGTATCTAAGACACCTGACTGACCAATCACCCTATTTTTCGGAAAACCTGATTCCTTATAGACTGTATAAGTCATTGCATCAACAGGATTCGTAAGTACAATAATGATACAATTAGGGGAATATTTCACTATTTCCCTCGTTACTGATATCATAATGGATTGATTTGTCTGTACAAGATCATCTCTACTCATACCTGGTTTTCTTGCCATACCAGCTGTAATAATGACAATATCAGAATCTCCAGTATCCTTATAATCGGATGTTCCAATAATATTTGCATCAAACCCTTGTACAGGACTCGCTTCAAACATATCTAAGGCTTTACCTTTAGTTGCATTTTCATTTCGCGGAACATCTAATAAAACAATATCTCCAAGCTCTTTTTGAGCAAGTAGAAATGCTGTTGTGGATCCCGTAAATCCACCACCAATGATTGAAATTTTCTTGCGCTTAACCATATAATATCCCCCTTATTAGACCAAGAATGCATGAGCCACTAATAGGCAATTTACTAGGCAGAGTCCCCTTTTACTCAAATCTAGTAACACTATTTCATATTAGCTTATCCCATTCTAATCCAATACACCAAACTGCTATATTAGACAAAAAGGAAGAAGAGATGAGACTATCTCTTCTTCTATTTGTTATTAACCCATGTTCTTAATTAATTCATCACCGAATTCTGAGCATTTCACTTCCGTTGCGCCCTCCATCAAACGAGCAAAGTCATAGGTAACAACTTTAGAAGCAATTGTATTTTCCACAGATTGAATTACTAATTGTGCTGCTTCTGTCCATCCTAAATGTTCAAGCATTAGAACCCCTGAGAGAATAACAGAAGATGGATTTACTTTATCTAAACCAGCATATTTTGGAGCAGTTCCATGTGTTGCTTCAAAAATTGCATGGCCTGTTTCATAATTTATATTTGCACCAGGTGCAATACCGATTCCACCAACCTGTGCCGCTAATGCATCAGAGATATAATCCCCATTTAGGTTCATTGTCGCCACTACATCAAACTCTTTTGGACGAGTAAGAATTTGTTGAAGGAAGATATCTGCAATAGAATCTTTGATAATAATCTTTCCTGCTGCTTCTGCCTCTGCCTGTGCTTTATTAGCAGCATCAGATCCTTGCTCTTCTTTGATACGATCATATTGAGCCCAAGTAAATACTTTTTCCCCAAATTCTTTTTCTGCTAACTCATAACCCCAGTTTTTAAATGCACCTTCTGTATATTTCATAATATTACCTTTATGTACTAGAGTTACAGATTTACGACCTTCTTTAATCGCATAATTAATCGCAGCTCTTACTAAACGGCTTGTTCCTTCTTCAGAAACTGGTTTAATTCCAATTCCAGATGTTTCAGGAAATCGAATTTTATTAACTCCCATTTCTTGTTGTAAAAAGTTAATTAATTTAGAAACAGCCTCAGAACCTTTTTCATACTCAATTCCAGCATAAATATCTTCTGTATTTTCACGGAAGATAACCATATCTGTATCTTGAGGTCTTTTTACTGGAGATGGTACGCCTTCAAACCATCTTACTGGGCGTAAACAAACAAAAAGATCTAATTCTTGGCGTAGAGCAACGTTTAAAGAACGAATACCTCCGCCAACTGGTGTAGTTAATGGTCCTTTAATAGCAATTAAATATTCTTTAATAACATCTAATGTTTCAGAAGGTAACCATTCTCCAGTTTCATTAAATGCTTTTTCCCCAGCTAACACTTCTTTCCAAACAATTTTCTTTTCTCCATTGTATGCTTTTTCAACAGCAGCATCTATTACTCTTGATGACGCTGCCCAAATATCTGGGCCAATTCCATCTCCTTCAATATAAGGAACAATTGGATTTGCTGGTACATTTAATACTCCATCTACTACTGTAATTTTTTCTCCTTGCATGCTTCTATCCCTCCGTAAAAAATAGTTTCCTTTTCCAATGCAATCAATTGGAAAAAGAATGAAATAATTTATTATAACAAGCTTATAAAAGCTGATTATATTTACTATTCTGACGAATAAAATTAAGTAAACGTTAATCCTTTTATTAAACTCTACAACACTAAGTATATATCATCCTTTTACTCTATGGGGAATTATATCCTTTTTAACGTTGATGAACTGGTACATATTCTAAGCGTTCAGGACCAACATAATCTGCTCTTGGTCTAATAAGACGATTATTCTCATACTGCTCAAGAATGTGAGCAAGCCAACCTGAAACCCTGCTTACAGCAAAAATTGGCGTAAATAAATCATGGTCAATACCTAAACTATGATAAACAGATGCAGAAAAGAAGTCTACATTTGGCACTAGATTTTTTTCTTCTTTTAACAGGCTCTCAATTTTAATACTCATATCATATAGTTGAGGCTCCCCTGTTAACTGCGTTAATTTTCTTGCCATTTCCTTTAAATGCTTCGCACGAGGATCGCCCTTTCGATATACACGATGACCAAATCCCATTATCTTTTCTTTTTTCGCCATCTTTTCTCTAATATATGGCTCTACATTTTCGATACTTCCGATTTCTTTCAACATCTTCATAACAGCTTCGTTCGCCCCACCATGAAGTGGCCCTTTTAACGCACCAATTGCCGACGTAACCCCTGAGTATACATCCGATAAAGTAGCGACACATACTCTAGCTGTAAAAGTTGAGGCATTTAACTCATGATCTGCATGAAGAACAAGTGCTTTATTAAAAGCCTCTATCGCAATTGCTTCAGGTTCCTTTCCAGTTAGCATATAAAGGAAATTAGCGGCAAATCCTAAATCCTTTCTTGGAGAAATTGGATCAAGCCCTTTCCTTAACCTTGAAAAAGCTGTTACGATAGTTGGAATTTTCGCTTGAAGCCTTACAGCCTTGAAATAGTTTGATTCAGAATCCATGCTATCTGCGCTTTCATCATAAGCTCCTAATAAAGATACACTTGAGCGAAGTACAGCCATTGGGTGTACCTTATCTAACGGGATTAGTTTCATTTGTTCAATCAAAGAGATAGGTAATTCAGCATTATCTGCTAATTCTTGTTTTAGTTCTGCCAATTCGCTATCATTTGGTAGCTTTTGATGCCATAATAAATATACAACTTCTTCAAAACTGGAATTCTCTGCTAACACATCAATATCATAACCAACATAAGCGAGTGAATCATCTATAATGGAACTGATAGAAGATGTTGTAGCAATAATCCCCTCAAGCCCTTTTGTAACAGCCATACATATCTCTCCTTCACACTTTTTCTTTTTAGTAGTACAAATCTTTCAAACTCCCATATTGTATCTATCGTAGTTACCAATATTGTTAAAATCTGTAAAACCAAAGCAATGGAATACACTCTAAAGTAAATGTTCACTATTTTGTTAGATTAACTGAATATGTACCTAAAAATCAATTAAAAATGTAATCCGGATTTATTTTAAAAAAGATGGGGGAGTTTTTTCGTTAAACATTAAAGTGAGTATTCTATATTTGAAAATGCTTACATTTTCAAATAAAAAAATAAACGATTTTGGTACTTATAGATGAGATAATTGTAACTACATACTCATTATAAACAAAAAACGTTAAAATGTCTCATATTTTATACTTAAAAACTGTAGATATAGTAAAAAAATTTTTTTCTGATTCCCTTTTACACTATATTCTTTTATTCTTGAATTATACCATAAATCCCAATCAACTGTCTGCCGGTAGAGTGGATTATGTTATCCACTCTACCACTTTAATTGCAGCATAAGCTATTCCTGCTCCAATTAACGGTCCTACTGCTACCCCATTAAAGACAGCCACAGACAAAATAGTCCCAAGAACCAGCGCTGTCGTAATCTCAGGAGAATCGGCTAATAAATTTACTCCGCCTTTTGCTAGTAATGCTACCATAATTCCAGAAATCAGCGCAATCCAAGCATAAGGTGATTTAAATGTTGCAGATAGATCTTTAAAGCCAATATCTCCTGTTGCAATTGGTACAAGAACAGCAATAGTAATAATCGTTACTCCCCAATTAATTCCTTTAGATTGAATCAAAGAAAAAAGCTTATTATCTATTCCAATCAGTTTTAATACTAACAAAAAAACAACGGCAATAATTAAAGAATTGTTTTTGGCAACAAGTGCAATTGCCAAAAGCAAATATAAAAATAAATATGGTTGGCTAAATAAAAACATGGATAATTCTCCTTTTAAAAAAATTATGCTGAAATTTTCCATCCGACTTATTATTTTATAATAAAAAGCAGGATTTCCGATTAAAAAAGCATAAGTATAGAAAATATGAATGACAAAAGGAATATATTTCTATTCTTATTCTTAATAAATAAAGTGACCACTATTTATTATACTAAAAATGGGAGGACTAACGTTGAATTTGACTTATTTGTATCGTACGATTCGATTTATGGTAGTACTTATTGCTACCATCCTATTATTTGTAAGCATCTTTTATTTATCCAAAGTCACCTACCCTTTTATTATAGGCTTTCTTATTGCTTTTCTAATGAATCCACTCGTAAATTTCCTGCAATTTACGTGTAAATTACCAAGAGCTTTTGCGGTTATTGTAAGCATTCTACTCATTTTATCTGTTTTTGCTGGATTACTTTCATTATTAATCGCAGAAATAGTTGCAGGCACAGCATATTTAGGAGAGGTAGTACCAAAACATATTGATATCATCATTCGATATATAGAAGATTTATTCGCAGGACAAATCATCCCATTATATAATAAAATATCGCAAACCTTTGATAATCTCGAAACAGGCCAACAGGATACCATTATGTCAAATATAAATAAAGTTGGTGAACAAGTTGGCAATGTTATGGGAGATTTTTTACAATCAATTTTTCTCAATATTCCCATTATCCTGTCCTGGTTTCCTAATGCAGCAAGTGTCCTAATATTTTCTTTATTGGCAACATTTTTTATTAGTAAAGACTGGGTTCGTTTATCTTTAAAGTTTGGAAAATTCTTTCCTTCTAAATGGCTAATTAGTGGAAAAACTGTATTCTTTGAATTAAAGAAAGCATTGTTCGGATTTTTAAAAGCTCAATTAACACTTGTTTCCATCACAACCGTTATTATTTTAATCGGCCTATTAATCCTCCGAGTAGATTATGCTATTACGATAGCGCTATTAACTGGAATAGTAGATATTATCCCCTATTTAGGTACAGGATTAATATTTGTTCCTTGGATTATTTATGAAATTATCACAGGGCAAATTGTCCTCGCAATTGGGTTATCCGTGCTTTATACTATCGTGCTTGTCCAACGACAAATTATGGAGCCAAAAATTCTCTCATCCAACATTGGGTTAGACCCATTAGCAACATTAATTTCCTTGTTTGTTGGTTTCAAGCTTTTTGGTTTTATTGGCCTGATCATTGGTCCAGTCTCTCTCGTCATTATCACTACCTTACATAGAGTAAATGTATTTCATGACATCTGGAGATTTATTAAAGGGGAAAGTGAGATACCAAAATAAGGGAACTGAAAAAAGAGCCGTGAATATCAAATGATTCACAGCTCTTTTTCTTTGCAAACTTGTCTTTAGTATTTAGTAAGGCCCTCGAATGGCATTTTTAACTTTTTCTTCATAAAAAGTTCTTAAAGTTTGTAATTCCTCGGTATGAAATGTTTTTTCTTCTAAAGCCTTTAAGTTTTCAACAATTTGCTGACGATTTTTAAATCCAGGGATTACACAAGATATCCCTTGTTGATCCAAGATCCATCGTAATGCAGCTGTAGCCATTGACTCTCGACCATTTGCAATCCAAGATAGTTCATCCGCTAACTCTACACCTTTTGCAAAGCCAAGACCTGCAAATGTTTCCCCTACATTAAAAGCTTCTCCATTTTCATTAAACTTTCGATGATCATCTTCAGCGAAAGTATGCGCTTTCGTGAATTTCCCAGTAAGTAATCCACTTGCCAACGGAAGTCGAACAAGAATTCCGACACCCTTTTTCTCGGCTTCAGGAATCAATTCCTCCAGTGGTTTTTGACGAAAAATATTAAATATTACTTGTAAAGCTTTTACATTTGGATTTTGCAAACATATTAGCCCCTCTTCCACTGTTTCAACACTTACCCCATAGTTGCGAATTTTTCCTTCTTGCTGCAATTTATCAAGTACTTCAAATACTTGACCACCTTTTAAAATATCTGTTGGCGGACAATGGATTTGATATAAATCAATTGCTTCTCTATTTAGTCGTTTTAAGCTATTTTCACAATATTTGCGAACACTTTCCAAAGAGTATGTTTCCTTTGCAAAAATATCGCCGCCACGACAAAATTTAGTCGCAATATGAATTTGATCCTCTTTTCCCTTCGTTGCCTTTGCAAGTAATTCTTCACTATGTCCTTCACCATAAACATCAGCTGTATCAAAAAAGTTTACCCCTTTTTCAATCGCCAAGTCTAAGGATTTTAATGCTTCACTGTCATCAACCTTTCCCCATGAACCACCAATTGCCCATGTACCGAAACTTACTTCACTGATTTTTAGCCCTGTGTTTCCTAAATCTCTGTAATTCAATTTGTGAGCACCTCCATTAGCTATGAATACTTACGCAAATATTTATTGAGCCTTATTCTATTATAAAGGAAGCGGTAGCTATACAGTACTTCTCCTATTTCTAAAAAATAAGTGCTCTTAGAGAAATTATAACAACCAACCCTAAGTTTGTATATTAAATAAACTAACTTTCTATACATCCTCTTGGATTTTTCTTAAAAGACTATAAACAAATTCTCTTTCGGTTTGGTTCATAAAGAAAATATAGTATAATTAATCAATTATACTAAGACCCAAAGCAAGATTCGGAGTATGTAGAAAATTAACCCAACAAACACATAATTCCATCATTATGAGAAGGAGAGTAGGAATAGCTATGCATGTCACTTGGAATCAACAACTAGTTAAAAAAGAGAATAAATCACTCTGTTTAAATTTAATTAAGAACACTGCTCCTATTTCCCGAGCTGAAATAGCTCAACAAACAGGTTTAACAAAAGGAACTGTTTCCTCCTTAGTATCTGAGTTACTAGACAAACAATTAATTTATGAATCTGGTCATGGAGAATCGAGTGGGGGCAGAAGACCTGTCATGTTACTATTAAATGAACATGCTGGTTATTCGATTGGTATCGACCTAGGTGTCAATTACATATTAGGAATCTTAACTGATTTACAAGGAAAGATCATCCACCGAATCAATGAAAAGTATGTAAATTTAACCTTTGAAGATACACTACAGATTATTAAAAATATAATTACTACTTTAATGGACATTGCTCCTGAGTCTCCTTATGGTGTAATCGGGATTGGTATTGGAGCACCTGGCATTATTAACATGGAAGGCGATATTCTGCTTGCTCCAAATCTTGGATGGCATAATGTTTCCCTAAAAAAGCCTTTAGAAGAATTATTTAATCTGCCAGTCTTAGTTGAAAACGAAGCAAACGCAGGAGCATATGGAGAGAAGCAATTTGGTCTCGGCCAACCTTATCAAAATCTTATCTATGTAAGTGCGGGAATTGGTATTGGCGCTGGAATTATTATGGACGGAGAATTGTATAAAGGAAGCAATGGTTATTCTGGAGAAATAGGCCATATGACCATTCAAAAGGATGGAATGAAATGTCGATGTGGTAATATTGGCTGTTGGGAGCTATATGCATCGGAGCAATATCTATTAACGAAAGCCTCCGAATGGAAGCATGGGGATACAGATCAAGTCCATTTAAATGATTTGATTGAACTTGCCAACCAAGGAAATGAGCTAGCAATCAATCTATTGAATGATGTTGGTGATCATTTAGGAGCTGGAATAATTAATATCATTCATACCTTTAATCCAGAGCAAGTTATTATTGGCAATCGTCTAACCTTAGCAAAAAAATGGATAGAGCCACGCGTGAAAAAAATGATAAGTAATCATACTTTACCCTTTCATCAATCGGAACTTGCTATCCATTTTTCAGATATCGATTTTTCCTCTTCTGCGCTAGGGTCTGCTGCTTTTACCACAGAGAACTTTCTAAGGTTTATGGTGCAACCGGATTAATGCTATTTTCGTAGATTTAATCAAAATTTTTTTACAAGTATGAATAATCTTTAGTCCTTATTCTGCAGGATTCCAAATTCGGAAATTACCACTTAAAGCCAGTAAACTAAAAAAGTATAAACAATTATCATAATAACGCCTATCCCCTTTTCGGATCGGTGTATTCCAAAATAATTCAACCATTCGTTTCGCATTCGGGCCTTCTGCTGCTAAAGAAGCCATTGCATTTGTTGCAATTAACCCAATTGGATGAAGTGATTTCTCAGAAAAAGGAACTCCATCAATAGTATATCTTCTGTAATCTTCAGGATCGATTTCTGCGAAAAAGTTCTGAATTTTATTAGCCGTTTTCCTTTCCCATTCACTTCCTCTAAACCATTCATAATCAAGACCAATATTCCCAGCAACACGATAGGAATCACTATAAAAATGGCCGTAGCCTTTTTCATTATTTGGTGTCCCATCATAAAAGGCATATTCAGGGGAGAGCCCTGTTTCTGGATGGCAAGAAAGTTCCAAATATTCACGACTTGCCTTGGCAGCTTCCTTCCAAAATCCTCGATCTTCCGGAAATGCCCAGCTAGCAAAAAGCTCATAGAAATGAGGTAGATGATAGGACGGATCGGTAAATTCACAATTAGGGACAAACTTTATTAACTTATTGTCTAAATTCCACATTGGGTTCCCGTCTCCATTTTCCCCCTTATGTAGGCAGGTTCGTAATAAGCTTCTTGCTTGCTGACTATAGTTGAAAGGTTCTTCCCCATCTCCCCATCGATGTGCTGCAAAAAATAGAGCAAGTGCAAAATACTCTTCTCCATCTGGAGCTGGACCATACGCCCGCTTTGTTCCATCTGGATTGCAAGACCAGGCAAAATAGCCAGCATTTTCACCAGTATGCATGTACATATGCTTCTTTGTCCAATTCCATATTCGGTCAAATTCCTCTTTTTTATCTAACTGGACAGAAATCATCATTCCATAGGACATACCTTCCGTTCTAACATCCAGATTACCTGTATCTAATAAGTAACCACCATCACTAGAAGGAAAATATATTCTAGTGTCATTATCTCCATAAAAAATTTGAGTCCACGCAACTTCTAATTTTGTCTGAATAGCATGATCTGTATAACCCAACTCTTTAAATACATTTCGGTATTTCCCTGTTTTAAATGCACCACTCATTTAAACAATCACTCCTTTTTTAAGACGTATAGGAAGTTATCAGACTATCATCGATTCCTTTATATGTTTCTGTTTCATCTTTCATTTCATTTAATTCTATTAGCGTTACTTCATTTTTAGATAATGTAATAGCAAGCTTTAAATAGCCCTCTTCCTCTTTATTTATTTTTGCCGTCATAAGCTTTGGTATAGAAGCTTCTCTTAATGTTTCAATTGACTGTTTGTCTGGAAAACGAGGTCTCCCCATTTCTTTCCACACTTTCCAAGGATTAGCATGGTGTTCATCGACACTTTGCCGCTTAAGAAAGTATTGGTCGCTGCTAACAGGTATTTGTATCAATAAATCTTTTTCAAAGCCCTCCCCTTTTTCCATCACAGTATTCCAAGCTACAAGGGCAATAGATCCATTTTCTTTTCGAGTAATAATCATTTGATCATCGCGATAGAGCATTTCCTCACCAAGCCTGTTGAAAAAGGCAAATAAATGAAAGGTAGGCTTTGGGATGGAATGAAGGGCTATTAACCCAAACCCTCCATGGAATGGTGCCTTCGGTATATCAGACTCCTCAAAAACATCACTAAATGTCCAATAGGAAAATGAGTCTACATAATCTCCTCCCTCACTCAATATGCGTGCAAGATAAGCAGCATTTAGTGGTGTATCATGCACTGGATTAATGGGACTGTACGACGTATTATATTCTGTAATATGGAATGGTAAATCAGAAAAGGCTGATTTTTTAATTAGACCACGTACTTCCTCAAATTGTTGAAGCATGTCCGTATTATCCACTAGGTCTTGATAATAGTAATCGGGAGTCACTTTCTTAGGACTTTGCGATGTATAGGCATGACGGCTGACAAAATCGACTGGCACTTCTTCTTTATGACAAAATTCCAAGAAATCAACAATCCACTCATCTGCTCCCCCGCATATTGCCGGACCTCCAACCTGTAAATCCTGGTTCACAGCTTTTATTGCTAATGCCGTTACTTTATATAGTTTAAAATATTCTTGCTTATCTGCGTCCTTCCAAAAATTCACTAAGTTAGGCTCATTCCAAACCTCAAATGGCCATTTTTTTACTTCCTCTAATCCATATCTTTCGATAAAATGCTCTACTACCGCTGTAACTAAATCACTCCATTTTTGATAATCTTTCGGCGGTGTAACATTTCCTTTCCAATAAAAAATTGTTTGATCACCAGAAGCTAACAATTCCGGCATAAAACCTAATTCAATGAACGGGCGTAGATTCAAATCAAGAAAGGAATCAAAGATACGATCAATATAAGTAAAATTATAAAATACCTTTACTTCCTCTCCTATCTTCATTTCCCGATAAATACCAACATCATCAGAAAGCAGCCCATGCCCTCTTATATATTTAAAACCTATTTTCTCCTGGATTATTTTTAAATGATCAAGATATTCTTTCTGAAGAGCCAATCCCAGCCTTCCTGTTCCGATACAGTACTTCCAATTTTCTGTTAACTTTCCCTTTCCTTTTGCTGCTACAATAATAGGTTTCATTTCCTTCTCTCCTATTCTTTTGTTCACATACATTTTCAGAAATATTTTCTAGTAAAATATCATTCTTTTCATTTTATTTTTACTCTTCAGGATAGTTTCAATCTTTTGTAAATGTCGAAATTCCCCAGGAAATATTGTTTTAAGAGCTTCAGCAGTTAAACTCCTGAGTAAGCCATAAACCCTCCATCAACTGGAACGCTGATTCCGGTAACAAAACCACTTGTTTCTTCATTAACTAGCCACAATAAGGTGCCCAATAAATCCTCTGGTCTTCCTAATCTTCTTACTGGTGTATGTGCCAGTATTTTTTTCGTACGGTCTGTATAAGTGCCATCAGAGTTTTTGAGCAACCCTTCATTTTGCTTCGTAAGAAAGAAGCCAGGAGCAATAGCATTTACTCTGATACCGGTTTCAGCCATATGAACAGCAAGCCATTTGGTAAAATTTTCAATCCCCGCTTTTGCTGCACTATAGGCAGGTACTTTTGTCATTGGACTTGGCGCGCTCATAGAAGAGATATTTATGACAGTCCCACTTTTTCCAAGCATTTGCTTAGAAAATATTTGTGTAGGAATTAATGTTCCGATAATATTTAGATTAAATACAAATGAAAATCCCTCAATTGTTAAATCGAAGAAACTCGTAATCCCTTCTTTATCTAAATCTTCCATACGAAGAATTTCCTCTGATGTAACCCCCTTTGGATGATTTCCTCCCGCTCCATTAATTAAAATGTCACAGTTCCCAAAAGTTTCGTATACAATTTTCTCTGCTTCTTTTACACTATGGACATCGACTACATCACACGCAACTGCAATAGCTGTTCCACCTGCGATATTTATTTCTTCTGCTACCTTTTGAGCTTTTTCATACGTACGATTAAGCAGTGCTACTTTTACACCTTGTCTAGCTAACTCCTTTGCCATACAACTACATAGTACTCCTCCACCGCCAGTAATAACTGCAACTTTCCCTGATAGATTTTCAATTAAAGGCAACATTTTTGTCTTCCCCTTTCTGTTTGATTCCTTCGCCTTTTTCTAAACTATCCCAAATTCCTAATATATACATTATTCCTAAAGCTCGATCATAAAGACCATAACCAGGTCTTGCCTTTTCTCCCCAAATCATTCTACCGTGATCTGGTCTGAAATAACCTTTAAATTCATAATCATGTAGCGTCTTAACTATTTCATATAAATCAACCGTGCCATTTTCCGTACTTCTATGGGATGTTTCCTCGAAATCTCCATTTTCTGCAATTTTGATATTCCGAATATGCACAAAAGGTACACGTTCTTTTTTCAAAAAATGTCGTAATATATCAGGAATATCATTATTAGGATTTGCTCCTAAAGAACCCGAGCATATTGTTAAACCATTAGATGGACTATCTACTAACTTAATAATTTTGTCTAAATTTACCTTTGAATGAACGATCCTAGGCAAACCAAAAACAGACCATGGCGGATCATCTGGGTGGATAGCCATTTTTATATCACATTCTTCTGCAACTGGAATGATTTGTTCTAAGAAATACTGAAGATGGTTAAATAGATCTTCTTCTGTTACATTTTTATATAATTGAAATAGATACTTAATGGATTTAAGTCTTTCCGGTTCCCACCCTGGCAATGAGTATCCATTTGATAAGTTCTCCATTTGCTCAGTTAAAGCCATTGGTTCAATCGATTCTATTTTCCCCTTTTCATATGCTAAAACAGTCGACCCATCAGGAAGTTCCTTTGCTAGATCTGAACGCGTCCAATCAAAAATCGGCATAAAATTATAGCAGATAACCTTCACTCCAGCTTTTGCTAGATTACGAATCGTTTGTTTATAATTTTCAATATATTTTTCTCTTGATGGAAGTCCAAGTTTAATGTCTTCATGAATATTAACACTCTCAATAACTTCTAAACTCATACCATTTCTATTGATTTCTTCCTTTAACTCCATAATTCTATCTTCTGGCCAAACCTCTCCAACTGGAATATCAAACAATGCTCCAACTACCCCATCTATTCCAGGTATTTGTCTAATATGCTCTAATGAAACACTATCATCTTCTCTACCAAACCATCTAAATGCTACCTTCACTTATGATTCCTCCTAGAAAGTCATCTCTTTTTATCAATTATCTCTATTAATCTCAAAATAATTTTTTGCATTAAAATAGGAAATATCCTGAACTAATTTTCCAATAAAATCATAATCTTTTGGTACCTCTCCATTTTCTATCCAGCTCCCTAGCATATTACAAAGAATTCTTCTAAAATACTCATGCCGGGTGTAGGATAAAAAACTTCTCGAATCTGTTAACATTCCAATGAATGTTGACAAAATCCCTATATTGGCTAAATCTTTCATTTGATTTATCATTCCATCTTTATGATCATTAAACCACCATGCGGCTCCACTTTGTATTTTCCCCTTCACCCCTGCTGCTTGAAAGTTTCCTGCGGCTGAGGCAATGATTGGACCATGATTAGGGTTCAACGAATATAGGATTGTTTTTGGCAATTGATTATCTTTATCCAAGCTATTTAAAAATTGGTTAAGCGGTCTTGCTAAGGTAAAATCATTAATGGAATCATAGCCTGTATTAGCACCCAATGACTGAAGCATACGATTATTATTATTTCTCTTTGCTCCAATATGCAGTTGCATCACCCAGCCTAAGGAAGAATATAACTGTCCAAGGTATAGGAATGTATACGTTTTAAACTTATTTTCCTCTTGTTTAGAAATGGTTGCTCCTTCAAGCTTTGCTAGAAAAATGCGACTTGCCTCTCCTAACGTGCATTCTTCATATGGCAATTCTTCCAACCCATGATCAGCAATTCTACATCCTTTTAGATGAAAATAATCAATACGTTTTCTAATCGCTTTTAGAAAAACCTCGTAATCTGTAATGCTAGTATTTGTTTTCTTTCCCAAATTTCTTATATAAGAAAGGAACGATTCTTGATTAATTTCAAGTAAAGAATCAGGTCGAAATGAAGGAAGAACCTTTGTTTTAATCTCAGAATTTTCCTTTATCATGCTGTGATATTCTAAATCATCTAAAGGATCATCTGTTGTCCCAATCATTTCGACATTAGATTTAGCAATAAATCCTTGGGCAGTATATTCTTTTTGCTTAAGCTTCTCATTACAAATATTCCAGATTTCATTGCAAGTATCTTCATTCAATACAGTGTCAATCTGAAAATATCGCTTTAATTCTAATTGGGACCAATGATATAAAGGATTTCCTATGCAATAAGGAAGAACTTTTGCCCAAGCTTGGAACTTCTCATAATTACTTGCCTTCCCAGTTATATAGTCCTCCTCTATTCCGAAGTATCGCATTGCTCTCCATTTATAATGATCTCCTGCTAACCATAGCTCACTAATATTATCGAAGGATTTATTTTCTGCTATTTCTTTTGGACTTAAGTGGCAATGATAATCAATTATTGGCATGGACTTACTATATTCATGATATAGAATTATTGCAGATTCATTTTGTAATAAAAAATCTTCTTCTATTACTTTCATCAACACTCTCCCTCTCTCCTTACCTGAATATAAGAAATAAAAAACAGTTAGTGGTTTTTCTTTGGATAATCCATATCTTCACCTTGAAAATGTATCCTCTACCTATCTAAATAGATAAAATAGAAATTTTCTTTCCCTACTAAACAATGCTTAAATATTTTTTAGCCAATAAAGTAATTTGGATACTTTTCCTTTAAAACATGCTGTTCTAAAAAGGCTAGCCGAAGATGTTTCTCCATTATTTCACTTGCCTTTTCTCCTTCCTTATTCGTAATAAGTTGATAAAGGGACTTATGTTGATTAATGATTATTTCCCAATTTGTATCACTAGAAAATCTGAGGAGTCGTAATCGCTTAAAATGACTATTTAGAAGCTGAAGCATATTCCATGTTCGTTCTTTTCGACAGGCAGCAAATAATAATTGGTGAAATTCCTCATCTAGTTCAAATATTTTTTGAAAATTATTTTGTTCCATACAAAGTTCTTGCATTCTAATATTACTTTCTAATCGAAAACGAAATACTTCTGGAAAATCCTTACTGACCAGTATAACAATTTCCTTTTCCACCATTTCTCTAATAAAGCGACCTTCTTCTACATGCTCTAAATTTATTCTTGATACAACCGTTCCATATTGAGGGATAATATCAAGCAATTCCTCTTGTGCTAGCTTCATAAATGCTTCTCTAACAGGAGTTCTGCTTACATTAAGCTCATCTGCAATTTCTTTTTCAGATATCTTCGTACCTGGTTCTAATTCCAAACTCATAATTTTTTCTTTTAAAATATTATAGGAGTAATCTCTTGAAGAAACCCTCACTCCTTGCGTAGTTAACATTTTTATTCTCCTTCGTTTGAATTATGAATCCTATACACTTGTATCACTGTTTCCTGTCTTCTTTAGAAAATTACTTTCAATATGACCTAACATCGCCTTAGAATTAAATGTCATCCCCATCGCAATCAAACTTGCAATAAAAATCACTAAAAAATCAGTCGTAAATACTGTTACAAAAGCAACTAAAAATAATATCAATATATTGCCTATCGTTTCTTTAAATTTAGTAAACTGATAAAAGGCAGATAACTTTACTAAATCTCTTATCCGAAAAGTAAACCTTGCATTGATCATTAACATATTGATACTAAGCATTGTCCAAATAAGAGTAAGTACAAGCAATACGATAAAAATCATTTGATTGACTGGAGTTACTGTTATTCGGAGGTATTGTAAATCGATGAGTAAAACAAAGTATACGGCAAGGATTATTGTCCAGGTGAAAAACGTGCCTTTTAAATTTGATCGATAGCCATAGAAAAAGTCCGCAGTGGGTGACAGTTCCTTCGTTCTCACTAATTTCTCCATGGAATAAAGTAATCCTGATATAGCAGGACCAGATGGAATTAATGCAAGAACATACAAACCGATATTAGAGAACGTTGGTGTTAATGTCATAAAGAAAAAAATGAATATTGCATTTGTTGCTACAAAATAAATATTGGTTAATAATATCCAATATACGTAATTGCTGAATGTAAATAAGATCCCTTGTCCAAACTCTTTTTTATGTTCCATGCCTTTCACCTTCTTTCAGAATAAAGAAATGTCCTAATGAAAAAATATATAGGATAAGGTATCCTTATTGCTAGTCGGTATAGGATACCTCATCAATTCTTCATCTATTATTTATTATTCTTCTTATATTCTTGGTATGTTTTATTTGCTGTTTCTACATATTGATCTAACCCTTGACTTTTTAGCTCCTTAATAAAAGCATCATATTCACTTAAATCACGTGTACCTAAAATAAACTTTAATGTGTTTTGTGTCGTATAGTCTTTTAAAGGTGTGCTTTGTAAAGTAGCTCTTTCTCTATCTTCTACAGAATACGGAATAATTGGTTCTGCTGGAATTGTTGTTTTCACTGCTTTCATATCGTTTTGGAATTTAATTTCCTCTTCACTCATCATAGATTGAAGTAAGTCTGTTGTTCCCCCATATGCAAAAACCCCATTTGAGAATCCATAATCCACACGTAAATCTTTTGTTCCTTCTGGATTTAAACCGTTATAAGTGACGTCTTCCGTTAATGTTCTTACTCCATCTTCTTTTGTAAATGTTGTTCCTTCCACTCCCCATTTAGCGAATTCTTGACCCTCATCACTGTAATATAACCAGTCAACAAACTGCAGAATTGCTTCAAAATATTCACTTTCCTTTATTTTTGAAGAAATCATAACACCATTTTCTAATCGAGAACCTGCCATTAATTGACCTGCAGGACCACCAGGAACGGTTATTTTTGAAATAGAATAATTTCCTTTTCCTAATGTTTTATCCATATCTGTGCGGTGTAAATTAATAGTTTGTGAGTTACCATTGATAATAAAGGACTTTCCAGTTACAAA
Organism: Bacillus sp. T2.9-1; assembly: GCF_950097965.1. NCBI lineage: Bacteria > Bacillati > Bacillota > Bacilli > Caryophanales > Bacillaceae > Bacillus > Bacillus sp. T2.9-1. Next base: position 27,632 of record NZ_CATNHG010000078.1, on the reverse strand, counting down.
TTTTTGCGTTGCCTGTTCATCAGTCTGTGTGAAACTCTCTTCATCTAACAGCCCTTCGTCTACTAGTTTATGAAAATAAGTTACTAATTCTTTGTATTCGTCTGTAGTAGGTGCATAAACAAATTCATCTTGTTCCTCTATATAAGACAATCCATTTCCAAATCCCCATCCTGCCTTTGTTCCAAAGCCTGTTGCAGCAATATTTAGGGTACTATCAAACTTAAAACGATCGGAGAACGGAATAGAGTCTGGATAGATTTCTTTTAACTTCTTCATTGCTACATATAGTTCATCCCAAGTTGTTGGTATATCAATATTATTTTCTTCAAAGACATCTGTTCTAACGATCAATGTATAATCTGGCCAAACTTCTTCATGCAAACCTGGAAGGACATAAAACTTTCCATCCTGTTGTCGTAAAGTATCTATCTCTTCTTCTAGGTTCCATTTTTCTATTTTATCTTTTAAATGAGGCATTTTATCAATGTAATCGCTTACCGGAAGTGCAGCGCCTGAAGAAACAAACGCAGTTTCTTCGCCAGGATATGTTTTTGGAATTAATAATGGTGCTTCACCTGAACTAATCAACAAACTTCTTTTTTGCGTATAATCACTCAAAGGTACGATTGTTGGCTCTAAGGTAACATTCGTAATTTCTGTTATTTTATCCCATAGTAGCCAATCTTTATCGTATGGATATGTAGACTGTTCCATATATAAGATTGGTAATTCAAATGGTTCTGTAGCTTTAAATGTGTCTCCAACCGAGTACGATTCCATAGCTCCTTTTGTAGATACTTCTGTGCTTGCCGCATCATCATCAGAACACGCAGCTGTAATAAGTACAAACATACATAAACTTAGAAATAACCCAACCTTTTTTAAACTTTTCTTCATGGTATTTCCTCCCCTTATATATATAGGAAAAGCGTAGGTTTTTTTCTCAAGATATGGCAAATGGTTAACACTTCTTCGAAAAATAACTACGCTGAATTCCAGTTACTAGCGACCCTGTTTTACTACTTAACAGAGCCGAGCATGACACCAGAAACAAAGTATTTTTGTACAAATGGATAAACAGACAGTATTGGTAAAATGGTTAAAACCATTGTTACGGCTTTAATGTTGGCGGAAATCTGTGTTAAGTTGTCTGCCGACGTTGCTCCTGCTGACATAGCGCTTGTTGCCCCTGCAATCATATTTCTTAAGTAAATTGTTACTGGAAATAATTCTTTTTTATCTAAATAAATGAAAGCACTAAACCAAGAATTCCAATATGCAACCGCATAGAATAATACCATTGTGGCAATTACCGCTTTACTTAGCGGCAAAACTATTTTTAATAAAATACCGTATGTGTTTAAACCATCAATAGAAGCTGCCTCTTCTAATTCTTCAGGCATATTTTCAAAAAAGGATTTCATTATTAGCATATTGTAAATACTAATTGCTCCAGGGATAACAATTGCCCACATCGTATTACCGAAGCCCAATGCATTGATTAATACATAGTTTGGAATCAAGCCTCCGTTAAAGAACATGGTAAAAACGGCAAACACTGTTAAAAACCTGCGGCCAACCAATCTTCTTTTTGAAAGTGCATATGCAAATATAGTTGTTAAAAACATGGATATGATTGTCCCCACTATTGTATAAACAACTGTATTTTTATAATTTATCCAGAACATATCATCACTAAGAACTTTTTGATAGGTATCTACATTAAAACCTTTTGGCAATAAATTTACCTGTCCTGAATTAATATAGGACTCACTACTAAATGACTGTGCCACAACATTTATGAACGGATATAACGTACAAAAAATGATTACTAATAGAATACAAACATTAAAGACCTTAAAAATTTTATACTGCTTCGATTCTTTCATCTAGTCTCCCCTCCTACCATAAACTTCTTTCTGTAAGTTTTCTTGAAATACTATTAGCCGTTAAAACAAGTATTAATCCAATGATAGATTCAAATAATCCAATAGCTGCAGCATAACTGAAATTATTAGACTCTAGACCAACCCGGTATAGATAAGTAGAAAGAACATCGGAAGTTTCATATGTTAAAGGATTATAGATCAATAAGATTTTTTCAAAGCCAACTGCTAGAAAGCTTCCTATGTTTAGAATTAATAGGGTAACAATTGTCGGTAAGATACCAGGAATCGTAATATGCAGTGTTTGTTTCCAACGATTTGCACCATCTATTTTCGCTGCTTCATAGAGGGATTCATCAATAGTTGTTAAGGCTGCCAAGTAAAGAATGGCTCCCCATCCCATTCCTTGCCATACTTCTGATGTAACATAAATGGTCCTAAACCATTCTGGACTTTGAATAAAGCTTATTTTATCTCCTGTGAAAAATTCTACTATGGCATTGATCGAACCGTTTAATGCGGTTAATTGTAAAACCATCCCAGCAATTATAACGATAGATAAAAAATGCGGTAAATAAGAAGCAGTCTGTACAAACTTTTTGAATTTTTTTGACTTCACTTCATTTAAAAGAAGAGCAAAAATAATCGGCATTGGAAAACAAAATAGCAGTGTTAATCCACCTAAAATAAATGTATTTTTAAATACATTCCAAAAAACTGGATCTTCAATAAACATTTGAAAATAATACAAGCCGACCCATTGCTCGCCATAAATCTTACCGCCTGGCATATACCTTCTGAAAGCGATAACATTCCCAAACATAGGACCATACTTAAAGATTAATAAATAGATGATTGGCAATATTAACAAAGAATAAAGCTGCCAATCTTTTCGTATAGCAATCTTCAAAGTCTTAAATTTATTTCTTTTTGGCTTACTAATAGTCTTTACCTGTGAATGAACTACTTCAGTTTCCATTAGGACCCCCCATTTCAGGTATTAGTAACTTTTTAGTCATATACAAATTCTTTAAGAAGTATTTGACTATTATAAAGCTTCATCTTACGAAGATGAAGCAAATACACTTTCTTGATAAAGCGCTTACTTTTACGAATTTTAGAAGTCCTGTTACAAATTATGAAATGCTATTATGTAAAAGGATATAATGTTATAGAAAATTTGAGATGAAACAATTGAATGAAGTGATTGAGAGTGATAAGATTGTATTTTTCAGAAAAATACTAGTATGGTAGTATACCTAAAAAAACTATTATTACTTAAAACATTTAATAAATTTGATACAATGGCTTTTCTTTGAAGTAATGAACTGGAATATGTGGAAAGTATTCTTGAACTAATGATTGGAGGTACTCCATTCCAGGTTCTTCGCTAACTGCATGACCAATCATAATAAGTGCCTTTTTTTCTCCTTGGTGGATAGCGTCCCTTACATATTCTGGAGCTTCCCATTCTGGACCTTCACCTGCTATAACTAAATCTAGGTGTTGATTCTGAAATAAAGGAATGACTAATTCTCCTCCACCTCGATAACCTGCCAGCACTCCGATTCTTATGCATTCCATTAACTGATCACCAACAACTTTAACAAAAGGAGCGCCAAGCTTTTCCTTTACATACATTGCTATCTCCATAACCGATTTCTTTGGAATGGTTAAAATAGTTGCAGTAGGATGGTTCTCTTCAACATATTTCTCCCATTCAAGCTTTCGAATCAAACCGACCATAATTCCATCTGGAGTGTAGCGATGAAAGTAATCATGAAAGCGAAAAATATTAATATTTGCTTCTTCTATTACTTGGAGTTTTGCATTACAAATTGGATCTTCAGCATATGCCTCTTTCCAATTATCATGACTATAAAAGGGACCTTCATGTGTAATAACCATATTTGCTCCAATAGAAATTGCTTTTTCTAATACTTCTTGCGTAACCATGAATGCGATTACAATTCCTTCAACATCAACATTAGCTGAACCTTTTACTAATATATCAGTAGTTGATTCAAATCTTCTTGCAGGTTCGATTAACTTTTCAATTACTCTTTGAATATTCGTCATTCTATCTCCCCCATCAAGTTAATCAAATTATACCATGATTAAGTTCGTTCATTCAATATACAAACTGTTTTTTTACAAGTTTTTCTATAAATTTTTCTTTCACGATAAATTTCGTCTCAAACTCTACTTATTCCGTGATGATCTTGTTTGTTTTCTGGTTTGGCAATCGCTGAAAAATGAGTAGACCACCTGACATTAGTATACAAGCTATCGAAACACCACTGAAAAATGGTAGAAGACCAGGTAAATAAATTAATAGAAAAATATCTGCAGCTACTCCAAGAATTACTAGAATCAATAAATGGATATTTAAAATTCCTAGAAAAAAAGAATATTTAAAATACTCGATGAATTTTAATTGAAAATGGACATATACAGGAAAGAAGAATAAAAGTGTAATAATATACAAGCAAGAAATTAGTAATACGATACTTGTTGATATAATACTGATTATTCCCTCTAGATTTAAAATTAGATAGTAATCTAGATACAACATCGCTCCAGCCATTGCAAATACCATGCCAAAACCATTACTTTTGATAAATTCACTTTTATAGACAGAGAAGAATGTTTTCCAGATGGGTATCTCGGTTTCTTTCATAAACCATTTTCGAACAACAGTAAATAAAGCTACTGTCGCAGGCATAAAACCGAATACAATTAATCCACTTAACAGAAACATAATCCATAGTAAATTAATATAGGCCAGCTTCATAATCCATTCACAGATTGTATATAATTTTCCCATTGGTTTTGTTGACATGCAATTCCCCTCTACTTTCTTCTTTCCTGCTAACTTTCTACCTAATCTTTTTTATCTTTCTTGCAAACTAAGAGTAAATCTCTCTGGCAAATAACTGTAATAAAGGAAATGGGGCTACTTAAGCTCCCATTCCCCTTTTTCTAGGAATGCTTTTTTCACCATAGTTACTTTTAATGCTGTTCCTCCAACCACAAGATGCTAGTTACTCCCCGTGGATAGTATTTACTTCCTGCGATTTCACCTGCTATTATTTGATCGCTCCAGCTCCAAACGGATAACTCAGGGTGTGTTAGCCATTCTACATGTGCAGCATCTGCTTTTGCCCCTTTTTCATCCCATTCCCAGTCTAGAATTTCTCGAGCGATAAATTGGCATAAGTAAATTTTGCTTAGCCATGAATTATTACTTGTAGAGGAGATTTTCCATCCTCCATCCTCAAATAGACAAACACCTTCTGTTAACACTGTTTCAAGATGTGTCTTTAATGCCTGAATATAGACACCATATCGTCCATGTTCATCTAACGCATCTTTACAATTTGTAAAGTATGGGAAAATCAGTCCTTCTATTGCAGGGATAATTTTCGAGTCATTTCCTTCTCCAATGACAGCTGGAATATACCCATCTTCGGTAACATGCTCGACAATGGTTGCTGCGCATGTTTCTGCTTGCTCACCTGCAAGCTTAGCTAAATCTTCTCTTTCATTTTCCGTAAATATTTTTTCCAGTGCAATATAGGAAGCCCATATTTTTCCCGCAAGATAAATATTGTTTCGCGCTTGCCCTAACGACACGTCAAGACTGTCATAAGTGGTAATTTCCGCACCGCCCATTACCCTTGAAGAATCTAGTCCCATTAAACCATTACGCTTATCAGGTTCTGGATGGTCTCTGTTTAATATACTTTTAAAACATTGTTCCACTATCTCCAGATTTGCATCCAACCATTTTTGATCGCCTGTATGATGAACATAAAGGGCAGCACATAACACCCAGTTTACTAGCTGTTCATGGGTCATATGCGAGAAGCAACCATCAAGTCCATACAACTCATAGGATGAGTATTGCGGACGAGAAATTGTATTTGCTACACCCATATCATGGGTAAAACTTATCCCACCAGGATATTCTGTATCATCATTGGGAAAACGAACAGTATCTTGATAACTAAATCGTTGGACAAACATATCTAATTCATTTTTTACTGTCCATGGGTTCATTCTTAGCTCAAAGAAAATTTGATCAACCGTTAAATCAAATGTATTCATCATTCGATATTCCCCCTCATTCACTACCCAGAAGGGTTCACCATTATAATCTAACAATTGTGTAGATCCATAATAGCTGCGAATCGAGTGAATCAACATAAATTTTTGATCTTCCGATAAATGATTTGTACTAGTTATTTTTTCATTCGCATTTTTCGATCTGTCTGCAAGTAGATCAAAATTTCCAAGCGCATATTCAGCAACTGACTCGATATTATTAAAGAAGTTTGTATAGTAATAAGAAGTATCCATTCCTGCAGTTACAATCCCACCTCTATAAAAACAGATGGCAAATTGGTATGTTCTTTTTTCTCCTGCTGGGACATCCATAACAAGCGCTCCTAAAGGTCCTAATCCAAATGTCCAATTCTCTTCTTCAGGAGTTGTTAGAATATTTTCCAAACTAAAGTGCATTGCTGATTTTACATCAGGATTGTTGGATACAATAGCAGTCAATCTGCCTTGACCAATACCTGCAAAGCCATCCATTGTATCATCGACTCTTCGCATCGATGAATAAGGATCACTCCCCTGATAGCCGAAAAAAGCGCGTCTATTTCTTGTTCCGTTTGTATTATCTACTGTCAATTCAGCAAGTACAGCTGGCAAAATAGTACTTTTCAATTCTTCTTCATCTGCAGCTTTTGGATCTGGAACACCTTCTACTTGGGAGTAAATAGTAAAAGATAGATCCTCAGATTCCCATGTATCTGTTCCAAGTTGAAAATTACGTTTTATTTTATCTTTAGAGATAGGAAAAATTATATTAGGCTTATCTGGATCTGGATCCATATTTTCAATATCATATCGCTTACTTTCATCATCGGCTTGGTATGCAAAGAACGGAAAAGCTTCATATGTCCCTTCATTATCTAAAGATTCAGCTCCAATATAAATATTTTGCTTTGGAGAACGACCTAATTCTAAATCTAATCCACCACCATCACCAGGAAATCCTAGCGTAAAGCTGGAGAACGCTCCTATTGGAGAATGATGAGCATTAAAAAATAAATTTTTTGGCATCGTGATTATTTCCTCCTTTTTATCCTTTTACAGAGCCGGCAGCTAATCCTTCGACAATCTTATTACTTAGGATGATGAAAGCAATTAAAATTGGAATAATACTTATCATTAAGGTAGCTCCAATAGCTCCCCAATCTGTTAAATATTGACCTACGAAATTATTAACACCAACGGTTAAAGTCTTCCATTTATCAGAACTAATGAACGTATTAACGAATACGAATTCATTCCAGTTATAGATCATATTGATAATAACAACTGTTGCCATAACAGGAGTTGTCATTGGTAGCGTGATTTGAAAGAATATGCGATGGATCGAACAACCATCCATTACAGCTGCTTCTTCCAGTTCACGTGGCAATGCTTGATAGAATCCTAATAAAATCATGATGGTAAGCGGTAGGTTAAACGCTGTATACGATAAGATGATTGAAATCGGATTATCGATTAGTTGTAATTGATTAAAGAAACTAAATAAAGGAATTAAGGTGGAATGCAATGGAATCATAATTCCAACCATAAACAATCCAAGAACAAGTTTACTTAGTTTCCAATGCATTCTTGTTATTGCAAAAGTAACAAAGCTTGCTAGAATTACAGTTAAAACTACTGCGACAATAGTAATCCACACACTATTAAAGAAATATTGGCTTATATTCCCTTGTGTCCATACTTTTACATAGTTCCCCCATTGTGGATCTTTTGGAAGAGCAAATGGAGATAAGCCAAATACTTCTTGATTCGTTTTTAAAGAAAAGAAGAATAACCAAATTAATGGATATATTTGAAAAAGGGCAATTATTCCTAGTACTAGATACAAAATTCCGTATCCTATTTTACTTCCAATTGATCCTCTTGTTTTAGGAGATGTGGATAAATTAGTTTTATTATTTTTTTGTACAACTACTTCACTCATGATCCTCTCTCTCCTTTAATACTGAGCATCTTCTATTGATGCTGTTAATTTTTGTATCACCCATGTCATCACTAAGCAGATTATTAATAACGCAAAGCCAATAGCACTACCATAGCCAAAATTATATGTTTTAAATGCTTCCTTATACATATAAGATGCCATTACTTCACTAGCACCATTAGGTCCGCCGCCAGTCATTACATAGATTAAATCAAAGTATTTTAATGAACCTACAATTGCTAGTACTATCGTTACTTTTATTACTGGAGCAATCAGTGGGAGCTTTATTTTGTAAGCGATTTGTAACGGGGTAGCTCCGTCGATTTTAGCTGCCTCCATAATTTCATCTGGCACCCCTTTTAAAGCTGCATAATAAATAATGATATAAAATCCTGCATATTGCCATACAATTGGAATGAATATCGAATATAGGACCAAATTAGGATCTGCAAGCCAAATCGGTGTATTTTCCACTCCAAACATTTCCAAAAGCTTGTTCAGCATTCCATTTGTTGGATCGAAAATTTTTAACCATAACTGAGCAATTGCTACAGAGGATAATAGCATTGGAATTAAATAAATTTTGCGTAAAAGTCCTGCTCCCTTAATCTTACTTGCTAAAATTAACGAGATTACTAAATATGCTACTAGGCTTATTGCAGAAAATACTGCTAATAAAACCGAATGATACGTACTAGTCCAGAACATTTTATCTTTCATGAGCTCTATATAATTATCTAGCCCAATAAAGGTCTTAGCCCCTATACCGTCCCAATCCATTAAGCCATAATATCCTGTTAATACAATAGGAATATAGATTAAAATTAAAATGAGCAACAGTGCAGGGAGCACATACAGAGTGATTACCCATTTATTCGACATCACATTTTTCATTTTTCTGCTCTCCCTCCTTATTGATTTGTAAGGGCTTTGTCAAATGATAATATTGGGTATTCTAATGTGATTTTTTTCATCAAACCAATATTATCGTTCAACAAAGCCTTCTCTTAAAATCAATAATGTCAATATCATAATTAAATGATTATTTTTAAATAGTGGAATCCATCTTTTTCCTTATGATAGATTCCACTCATTATTTGTTATTCTTCTTCAGCTAACGCTTCTTCTTGTTTTGCTGTAAATTCTTTTGGTGTTGCCTGACCGCCAAATAGTGATTGAATCATATCTAAATGAACTTGAGCAACACTTGAGCTCATTTGAACGTCAGCATATAATGTTAAGTTCGATGCTTCTCCTAGATCATTTAAAATATCAATGTACATTGGGTCAAGATCAATATTGGAAGTATCCACAACAGTTGCCGGGATAACGCCAGCATCTTTAACAGAGTTTTTGCCCCATTCTTGGACTAGATATGCTACAAAATCTTTCGCTTCTTCTTTTACTTTAGATTTTTCAGAAACAAACAGTCCAACACCAGGACCACCTACAAAGCTGTTAATATCGCCTTTACCGCCTTCATAAGTTGGGAATTTAAAGTATCCAACTTTGTCTTTAAATTCTTGTGTAACATCTGGGCTTGTTGTATAGTTTGGCAACTCCCAAGTAGCCATTAAATACATAGCTGCTTGCTCATTCATAAAGTATCCTTTTGCCTCATCATTGGATAATCCGTTAAATCCTTTTACAAATCCACCCATATCTACTAATTTATTAATTTCTTCAGCAGCTTGAACAAGTGCTGGATCCTCAAAGCTTCCACTGCGATTAATCGCATTTGTTAATACTTCTGGTCCACCAATTCTATCTGCTAGGTACATATACCACATAGAACCAGTCCAACGATCTTTATTACCTAAAGTTATTGGAGTAACATCATTATCTACTAGTGTTTTCACAACATTCAGGAACTCATCATATGTTTCAGGAACTTCTAAATTATATTTTTCAAAGATTTCTTTATTGTAATATACAGGTGTAATGTTTAATTCAAGTGGAAGTCCATATGTTTTACCATCCATAGCAAAGGCTTCTGTTGTACCTGCTACAAATTGATCTTTAAAATTGCTATCAATGACATCATCTAATGATGCGAACATTCCACCCTTAACAAATGGCTGCATGTATCCTGCTGCCCATGTAACTCCAACATCTGGAAGCTCATTAGAAGCAGATAATACTTTAATTTTATCTTTATATTGCTCATTTCCTAAAATTTCCGTTTGTATTTTCACATCTGGATGGTCTTTTTCATATTGCTTAATGATATCGTTTACAATTGTGAACTGAGCTTTTGAACTTCCTTCTGGCCACAAATGCATAAATTTAATAACTGTTTTACCATCATCATCTGAAGCGCTTTCATTATTAGAAGAAGTGGATGAAGAACACCCTGCTAAAACTAAAACCATTAATAAAGCAACCGATAATAAGGCTGACATTGCTTTTCTATTAAACATTAAAACTACCCCCTATACATTCTATTTATTTATTTCTTTCTTACAATTAAAGTCTATCATTATTGGATTTCCGAAAAAAGGTAACAGTGATTAGAAAAAGTTCAACTATTTTTAGAAAGCCCTTTCAACATTGGTTTTTCGATAGGCACTCGGTGTTATTCCTTCTAATTCCTTAAAAATTTTTATAAAATATTTAGGGGTTTTATATCCTGATTCTTCTGCAATATCAGCAATGGAAAGCTTTGTTGACATAAGTAGATTTTTAGCATGCTGAATTCTCCTTCTCGTTATATATTCACTAAATGTTAAATGAATTTCTTCTTTGAACAACACGCTAAAATAACTTGGATTTAAAAAAACATGGTCAGCTACTTCACGTTGGTTTAAATCTTCTTTTAAATGCTTATCAATATATTGCAATGCCTTCTGTATTGGTTCTCGGGCCGATTCATTCGTTACGGTGGCATCAATTAACTTGTCATCAACAACTTTTGAGATTATATTGGCTCTTTCTCTATTTTTATCAATCGTAATAGCATCTTCCACTGCTTCTATTAGTTTCTTTTTACTTATTGGCTTAAGTAAATAATTGATAACACCTAATCGAAGTGCTTCTTGGGCATACTCAAATTCAGAATAGGCAGAGATAACAATAACTACAGGTTGATGTTCTTGATTTTTCATCGTTTTTAACATCATTATACCAGTAATTCTCGACATTCGAATATCTGTTATGAGGATGTTTATTTTTTGCTTTTTCATGGTGTCAATTGCAGCTTCGGCATTGGCTGCCAATAATATTTGATATTGCCCGTTAGACCAATTCTCTAATGTTTTTTTTATCCCTTCCCTCGATCTTGGCTCATCATCAACAATTAATATTGTTTTTGTATTCATTCAGACATCCCTCCATCTTTTGGAATTTCAAAAGAAATTAATGTTCCTTTATTTTCACTACTTTCCATTATTATTCCCTTTTGTTGCCTATCCTGATAATAGAGTGCAAGCCTTTTGTATACATTAGAAAGAGCCATTCCCTTGCCTGCTGCAGAGGTTATGCCTCCTTTTTCCATTGATTCTTTAATACTTTTTAATTTAGACGCATTGATGCCAATTCCATCATCTCTAACACTAACTCTTATTCGGTTATTCTCCTCTGCTTGTTCAACAATAACATCAACCGTACATTGTCCAAGCTTATTTTCTGCTCCATGTAATACAGCATTTTCAACTAATGGCTGTATTAAAAATTTAGGAATTCGTACTTCTTCAAATGCTTGAGGTAGCTTTATATGCCATTTTAACTGCTCTCCAAATCGCATTTTCATTATTTCCATGTAGTCCTCTATATGTTCTATTTCATCTTTTATACGTACCCACTCCTCCTCTGAGGAACGAGAGATTGTATATCGAAATAAATTAGACATCGTAACAACAAGTTCTGCCAGCTCTTCCTCCTCTTTCTCTTCTAATGTCCAATGAAGGGCATCTAAAGTATTAAATAAAAAATGAGGATTAATCTGAGCTTGCAGTGCTCTTAATTCACTACGGCTCCGAATTATTTCCTTTTGATATACCATTGTGATCAAATGATTGGTTTCTTTTACAAGCTGATTATATGTACTGTTTAATTCGTTTATTTCATTTACAGAAGAGATATTAGGTGTCGATGGCAAAGAGCCTTCGCTTGCAAATCTCATCGTATTTGTTAGCCGAATAATGGGTCTAGTAATAATATTGGATAGAAAAAATGAGCAGATGAAATATATTAATAATCCAATAAAGCCAGCTAAGAGGATACTTGTTCTTACCACCGTTATCCCTTTTGTTAACGTACTGAACGGCGTTAGGATGAGAACCGTCCAACCAGTTACATTGGAAAAATTCTTGGTAATCATGTAATCCCTTTCATTAATTTGAACAATTTTTTTATCCCTCTCCACAATTGACTCACTTGATTGCTCAAAATTTGTAATAATCGGTTTATTTAATTCGTCTAAAAGCATAAAATATTGATTTATTTCACCTGTAAGCGCTTGATTTGCAAACTTAAAATAATTTCCATAAATACTAAAAAGTAAATATCCCCCATTTGCAAAACTTCGATTAATAAGGTTTACCCTTCTGATAACCAGAAAATAATTGCTGTCATTGGGATCCTCGCCGATCCACACAAGGCTTCCTTTTGCGTCATCCGCCTTCTTCACCTATCTTGTATCGAGACTAGTCATTAGATTAGCATTATCCAGAGGCAAAATTCGTGTATGATTCCTAGTAAATAATTGAAAGGAAAAAATGCCATCTGAATTAGCGGTTATTGTATTAACCGTCCCCATCAAATCTTGTTTCTCTTGAAAAGCTACATGTTTTTGATCATATTCTTCCGTCAAAAGCTTTTGTACTTTATCATTAGTGGCTACAAGCTTTGATGCCATATTTAATTGTTCATATAAGGTTTCGATTCTGCCATTTGCTTCGACTGCCACTTGCTGTATTTGTTTTTCAGCATTATTTTCTAATAATGAAGATACCTGATTAAATATCAATATACTAACAAATAAAAGAACGACTATCATAACAGATAAAAAAACAAACAAGATTTGATTTCTTAATGTATTCCATTTTCTTAATAAATTGAACATCTATTTATCGCCTTTCTCTTTATTTGCACCATTATTATACCAAATAATCACAAACTTTGTTTATTCGTTATACAAATAAACATTAGTTGCAAAAAAAGAGAGTCTGTTCCATTCTTTTGTAAGAAGTCAGACTCTTTCTTTATTACTATATATCATTATTTATTCCTTTTTGTCTATACTTATTGAATAATCGTTACTCTATTTTTCTTTTGCAACTTTCTTTGTATGCCCCTCATTAAGAGTAGCTTTACGATTCTTCTTGTAGGAGGAATTAACATAATAGCTCCTACAATATCTGTTAAAAATCCTGGGAAAAGTAATAGTAATCCCCCAATTAAAACACAAAAGCTATCTAGTATAGCGTCTCCAGGCATGATCCCTTGATTTAATTGAACCTGCACATTACGAATTGCCTTTAATCCCTGTTTCTTTAATAATATAGCTCCAAGAATTCCTGTTCCTATTACAACAAATAAAGTTTCTGGTATTCCAATTAAATTTCCTGCTAAGAGAAAGATTATAAGCTCTATTATTGGCAATAACAGCAAGCTAATGAAAAAATTTCGCAAAAATTGTCACCGCCCTTCTCTTGTCTACCTACTTATATTATACCTTTTTTCCTTTGCTGAGGATAGTAGACCGCCTTTCGTCCCACTGTTTATTTATGGTAATATCTTTTAATTTATCTTTAGCATTATTTTTATAGGTGGTTTGGCGGAGGGGGCATGGAGGTGCTCTGTTTCCATTTTTCGGTGAATATTATGAAAAGCTATTTTTCATTTCCGTTGCCAATGTAGCTTTCTTCCTTTCCTTGAACACTACCTTTTTTCTAACTACTATCGTGGCTATCATCAAATTGCTTAACCTTTTCTAACTAGAAAAAAAGAAGAATATCCCTTGCCTTATAGCAAGGATATTCTTCTTTTAATCATTTTTTATAGTACGCTAGCATGTCCGCTATAAACATAACCACTACGGGAATCAACAGTTATATCTTGTCCATCCTTTAAGATACTTGTTGCGTTTTCTACTCCAACGATAACAGGGATCCCAATGTTTAAGCCTACAACAGCTGCATGGCTTGTTAAGCCGCCTTCTTCCACAATTACTGCACTACATTTTTCTAATGCAGGCACCATATCGCGATCTGTTGCATTTGTCACAAGAATCGAACCAAAATTAACTTTATCTAGCGCTTCTTTAGCAGTAGTAGCGATTACAGCTTTACCAAATGCTGTCTTACGGCCAATTCCTTGTCCTTTAGCAAGAACATCTCCAATTACATGAATTTTCATGATGTTTGTTGTACCTGCTTCTCCAACAGGAAGACCTGCTGTAATAACTACTAAATCACCATGTGTAACAATAGAGCTGTTAACACCTTCTTGAACTGCTACATCTAGCATTTCATCTGTTGATTCTGATTTTTGGCTTAAGCGTGGATATACTCCCCAAACTAGCGCTAATTGTCTTTGAATACTTGCATCATATGTTACAGCGACAATTGGAGCTTCTGGACGGTATTTAGAAATCATTCTTGCAGTGTGACCGCTACCAGTTGGTGTAATTACTGCTTTTACTTCTAAATTTAATGCTGTATGGGCAACAGATTGTCCGATTGAATCCGTAATGGAATGCTCAGAATCTTTGCTGCGTTTCGATAATATTTCTTTATAATTTAATGCTTCTTCTGCTCTTGAAGCAATATTATTCATTGTTTGTACAGCTTCTACTGGGTAGGATCCTGCAGCTGTTTCACCTGATAGCATAATTGCATCTGTGCCATCAAAGATTGCATTTGCTACGTCACTTGCTTCTGCGCGAGTAGGACGTGGATTACGTTGCATAGAATCTAACATTTGTGTTGCAGTAATAACAGGTTTCCCTAAAGTATTACATTTTTTAATTAATAATTTTTGTACTAATGGTACTTCCTCAGCAGGGATTTCTACTCCTAAATCACCACGGGCAACCATTAATCCATCAGAAACCTCTAAAATTTCATCAATATTATCCACACCTTCTTGGTTTTCAATCTTAGGAATAATATGGATATGAGAAGCATTGTTATCTTCTAATAATTGTTTAATTTCTAAAACATCAGATGCACGGCGTACAAAGGATGCTGCGATAAAATCAATTCCTTGTTCAATACCAAAACGAATATCATTTGCATCTTTTTCAGTCATACCAGGAAGCTTTACAGCTACTCCAGGAACGTTTACACCTTTTTTGTTTTTTAATGTTCCTGAATTTAAGATTTTTGTATGTATTTCACCAGCTGTTTTGTCTATTTTCGTTACTTCTAGACCAATTAAGCCGTCATCCAATAGAATTTTGCTACCTGGGTCCACATCATCAATTAATCCTTCATAAGTAACAGAGAATTTTTCTGTAGTACCTTCCACTTCTGTCATTGAAACGATGATATCATTTCCAGCAACTAATTCAATTGCGCCGTCTTTCATGTTATTTGTTCTGATTTCTGGACCTTTCGTATCTAAAAGGATCGCAATATTGTTTCCAGTAATCTCTGCTGCTTCACGAATATTCTTTATTCTTGCACCATGTTCTTCAAAATCGCCATGGGAAAAGTTAAGGCGAGCAACATTCATTCCAGCTTCCATTAATTGCGTTAATTTTTCCACGCTTTCACTTGCAGGACCAATAGTACATACAATCTTTGTTTTACGCATTAATAATTACCTCCGATAAATAATAGTAAAAAAATAATAGCTAATTTCACAGCATTTTAGGAATTTATGAGTTATCTGTACAATGAAATAGACGAGATAATCATAAATTCCTATCAATTTATTAAATAGATAATTCTTTTGACAAGTGATATAAATTACTATCAATCGTATGTTTACGCGCTAAAGCTTCAATGATATCATAATCAACCAGTTGATTTTTTTCGATACCTACAGCTCGTCCACCTTTACCTTCTACAAGAAGCTCAACTGCATAAGCACCTAGACGGCTCGCTAATACACGGTCTTGAGCAGTAGGGGAACCACCACGCTGCATATGACCTAATACAGATACACGTGTATCGAAATCGGTATTTTCTTCAATTAATTTACCAATTTCGACACCACTTGCAACACCTTCAGCAACGACAATAATACTATGTTTTTTGCCGCGTTCTTGCCCCTTTTTCAATCTGCCAACAATCTCTTCTAAATTAAAGCCTTCTTCAGGGATAAGAATTGTTTCAGCACCACCAGCTAAACCAGCCCATAATGCGATATCGCCAGCATTTCTTCCCATAACTTCAATAATAAATGTTCTTTCATGAGAAGTTGCAGTATCACGGATTTTATCAATTGCATCAATAACTGTGTTTAGTGCCGTATCAAAGCCAATGGTAAATTCTGTTCCAGGTATATCGTTATCAATTGTACCAGGAACGCCTACACAAGGATAACCTTGTTCTGTAAGCGCCTTCGCACCCATATAAGATCCGTCTCCGCCAATAACAACAAGACCATCAATATTATGTTTTTTTAATTGCTCAATTCCTTTTTGTTGTCCTTCTTTTGTTTTGAATTCTTCACAACGTGCAGAGAAAAGGAATGTTCCACCACGATGAATTATATCGCCAACAGAACCAACTTCTAACTTTTTGAAGTTGCCGCTAATTAGTCCCGCATAACCACCAATAACTCCATATACTTCTACTCCATGAAAAATCGCTTTACGAACTACTGCTCTAACGGCAGCGTTCATTCCAGGTGCGTCACCGCCACTTGTTAATACACCAATTCTTTTAACTGTCATTTCCTCACCTCATAATTTCTTAACAAATAAATTATGTAGCATAACATACATATACTATTATATAACAAATTATCTGTCTGCAACATTTTTCACAAAATTTACATATATAATTTTATGTAATGCTAACTTTTGTAAAATTAATAGAAAATGTTTATTCTCTATTAATTCCCGATATTTGTATCCAATTCTCCATTAAACAATACTACCATATCATGAAGAATCGCGCATCTCAACTTAAACTATGAAAAAAATAAAAGACGGAATAATCAGCAAATTGAAATCGTTTTATAATAATACGTATTTTTGATCTTTCCCTATTTCTATCACTTTAAACCATAGGAACAAAATCATTTAAACAGTTTTATCATACACATTTCATTATTTTTTATGTATATGTTTTCGTCACTTTATTGTAAAGTTATGTCTAGCTTTCACTAGTTTTATCTTACATATAACAGAAAGCGTAAATTCTAAATAGTTTCATCAAAAAGACTGTAGACAGTTTTTCTTTATGTCTACAGTCTTAATTCTTGTTATTAGCGTTTTTTAACTATTTTTATATGCTCCGATATTTTTGAACTTATCATAACGATGATTCACAAGTTCTTCCTTTGTCATCCCTTTTAATTCTTTCAGAGATGCATATAAAACCTCATCGATTTGTACCGCTTGTTCTTTTATATCATGATGTGCTCCACCTTTTACTTCTCTTATAATCGAATCGATAATACCTAATCCTTTTAAGTCTGGAGCAGTAATTTTCATTTTTTCAGCAGCTTGTTTTGCCTGTCCAGCATCTTTCCATAAAATAGATGCTGCACCCTCAGGAGTAATAACCGAGTAAGTGGAATTCTCCAGCATATGGATATGGTTACCAACACCAAGAGCTAATGCTCCACCACTACCACCTTCCCCAATTACGATACAAACAATTGGGACTTGCATGGATGCCATTTCAAATAAATTTTTTGCAATAGCTTCACTTTGCCCTCTTTCTTCGGCTGCTTTACCTGGATATGCACCTTTTGTGTCAATAAAACAAATAATGGGACGATTAAACTTATCCGCTTGCTTCATCAAACGAAGCGCTTTTCGATATCCTTCTGGGTGGGGCATTCCAAAATTCCTACGAATATTTTCTTTTGTATCCTTCCCTCTTTGATGACCAACAATTGTTACAGGCAAACCTTTATATTTTGCAATTCCGCCAACAATTGCCTCATCATCTCCAAATCCTCTATCGCCATGCAACTCGATAAAATCTGTAAATAAATGAGAGATATAATCTAGAGTCGTTGGTCTATTTGGATGTCTAGCAATCTGAACCCTATCCCATGGCTTCATATTATCATAGATATCATTTTCAAGTTTTTTTAAGCGAAGCTCCAATTTTTCAATTTCTGTACTTAAATCAACATTTGCATTTTCCGAGAAATCTTTCAACTCTTTAATTTTATCTTTCAAATCATTTATCGGCTTATCAAAATCTAATCCTACCACTCTAAATCACCACCAGTTTGATGCATTTCCAGCACTAAGCTAAGCTTTTCTTTTAACTCTAATCTAGGTATGACTGCATCTAATTGACCATGCTTTAGTAAAAACTCTGCTGTTTGAAAATCCTCAGGAAGTTCTTCTCCAATTGTTTGCTCAATAATTCGACGTCCTGCAAAACCAATTAATGCTCCTGGTTCAGCAAAATTATAATCACCAAGCGAGGCGAAGCTTGCAGAAACTCCTCCTGTCGTTGGATGTGTCATAATCGTTATATATAAACCACCATTATCACTAAATCGTTTTAATGCGGTACTCGTTTTAGCCATTTGCATCAAACTTAATACGCCTTCTTGCATTCTTGCTCCACCTGAAGCAGTAAAAATGATAAACGGTACAGAAAGCTCGTCTGCCGTTTCAATAGCAAGTGTTATTTTTTCTCCAACTACCGATCCCATACTCCCCATTCGGAAAGAAGAATCCATTACTGCTATCACTACTTTATTTCCATTTATTTCGCCAGTGCCAGTAACAACTGCTTCATTCATATTCGTTTTCTTAATATCTCCAGCAATCTTATCCTCATAGCCAGGAAATTGTAACGGATTGCCTGTTTTCATGTCCTCATTTAGTTCGATAAAAGTTGCTTCATCAAGGATACTATTCATTCTTTCATATGCTTTCATTGGTAAATGATACCCACAATTCAAACAAACCTTTAAATTCTTCTGTAGCTCACGTGTATACATTATTTTCTTACAATTAGAACATTTTGTCATAATACCTTCAGGAAGTTCGTTTTTCGATAATTCTGAAGGCAATGTAGCATATTTAAGTTTTTTCGATTTCGAAAATATCCCCTTAATCAATATGGAAACCTCCCCATAAGTAACAATTTAGATTTGAATCGGATTCCTGTCATTCCCATGCACCATTATTCATTTAAAGTTATTGTAAATACTATACACACTCCATAATTTCATTTGATCCTTATCATGTAATGCATCTAAAAGAAGGAGGAAATCTTCCCTCCTCCATTCTTTTGTAGGAATCTTTAAGGAGTGATAATAGTCATTCAAAATTGTCCATAAACGATGGACCAAAAAATTATCAGCTATTTTTATTAACTGAAAGAAAAATTCACTTTCTGACCGTTCTTGCGCTTTCACCCATTGTTTTAAATATTCGATTTCATCTGCTGTTATTTTTTCCATCGCAATATATAGAGCGTTTAATTGAATATAATTCTTCGTCTCCAAAACATCTTGCTTGGCTTTATCATTCTGCAAGATGAATGTACTGATTAGTTCTACTAGTTTATGACCTTGGAAATCACGAAGAAAGGTTCCTTCCCCTTTTCTTGTTTCAATAAGTCCAAGTAGCTCTAATGCCCTCAAGGCTTCCCTAATAGACGATCTTCCAGCTCCTAGCGTTTCACTTAATACCCGTTCAGATGGAAGCTTGTCCCCAGGCTTAAGACCATTCTGATCAATCATTTCTCGTAAATTATTGACGATATCCACATATAATTTGGATTCCTTTGAAGATGATTCATTCACCTTATGTCATCACTCACTTCTTTCTTGCCATAATAGGGCAAATATAATTAGAAAATAAATAAAGTATAAGTACAATAATCCAATCCAAAAAATTTTGCTAAGTGGTCTGACCAGTTAGCTTATTAAACAATATACTATCTTTGAAAAGTTGTAAAGTTTTATTCAGCTAATATAACTTGATTAGTACCAAGCAGAGCAGTTAATTCTTCGATACATTCCTTACTTGGAGAAATTTTATATTCTTCACTCAAAATTATATTTTTTCCTGTTTCTTCATAGTGAATAATAACAGGAGTAATTCCTGGATATTTCCTAATAATCGTAAGAAGCTTTGCTTTTTGGTCAATCATTTTTTTCTCACTCATCACTTTAATAAATAGCTTATGATTTTTTTTAGGAAGTGATTGGACTATCGTTCCCATCGATTCAACCATTTGAATAACGAGTTGTTTCGTTCCATTTCTGTCTTCACATTTCCCTTCCATATAGACCGTTTCACCTATTTTTAGCAGTTCATGATATTTTTTAAAGACAAGTGGAAATATAACGCCTTGAATGTCACCGCTTTGATCGCTTAACTGTATAAAAGCCATTGGTTCGCCTTTTTTTGTACGTATTGCATTTAATTCTGTTATATATACAATACATCTTTGTTTCTTCCCTGTTTCTATTTCATTAATGGGAGTAGTTTGTAAAGAAGTGTGATACTGTTTATAAATAGATACCGGGTGGTCTGACAAGTAAAAACCCAATGCATCTTTTTCTAAAACTAATTTATCCTCGACTTTAAGTGGCTCCACTTCTACATATTTCGGCTTAAAAAAGAAATCGTCGTCACTAAACAAATCATTTTGGTCTGCATCCTCTGGATGAACTAACTGTGCATGCTGAATTGCCACATCAATGGTAGCAAGCAGCGTAGCCCGGTCTACGCCAAATTCATCAAAGCTTCCTGAGTAGATTAGCATTTCCATCACTTTTCTATTTATCGTCTTTGGAGAGACACGAATACAAAAATCAAATAAATCCTCAAATTTTTTCTGATTTCTTGCCTTTAGTATTTCTTTCATTACGTTTGTGCCAATCCCTTTTATCGCAACTAAACTATAACGAATTTTGTTCTTTTCAACTCGGAAAAAGTAATTACTTTTATTAATGGATGGCGGAGCCACTTCGATATTCATTTGTTTTAATTCTTGAATATATTGAAGTATTTTCCCTGTATTTCCAATAGACGATGTCAGTAACGAAGCCATAAAATATAGTGGATAATTCGCCTTTAAATAAGCAAGCTGATAAGCAATCATACTATATGCCACTGCATGGCTCCTATTAAAACCATAATTAGCAAATCGTACTATTAACTCATATATTTCATTCGCCGTTTTCTCGTGATATCCTTTCCTTGCCGCACCTTTTACAAAATGAATCTTTTCTTGTTCTAGAATATCTTTTTGTTTCTTGCTCACAGCTCGCCTTAACAAATCTGCCTCTCCTAGCGAAAAACCAGCCATTTTAGAAGCAATTTGCATTATTTGCTCTTGATAAACAATTACTCCATATGTGCTGCTTAATATTTCCTCTAAATCAGGATGATAATAGTTAATCGACTCTTTGCCATGTTTTCTATTGATGTAATGAGGAATATTTTCCATTGGACCTGGACGATAAAGCGCATTAACGGCTACAATGTCTTCAAAATCAGTTGGCTGTAGCCTTTTTAACACATTGCGCATTCCTTCTGACTCCAATTGAAATATCCCAGTTGTCTCCCCTTTACTTAGAAGCTTGAACACAGCTGGATCGTCAATCGGTATTTTTCTTATATCAATCATTTTCTTAGTTGTTTTGTAAATCATTTCAAGAATAGATTCCATGAAAGAAAGATTTCTCAATCCGAGAAAGTCCATTTTTAATAAACCAAGTTCTTCTAAATATTCCATGCTGTACTGTGTTAAGTAAATATCTTCATGCCCACTCTGAATCGGAATAATTTCCACAAGCGGTTGTTGACTAAGGACTACGCCAGCAGCATGCGTAGAAGTGTGCCTTGGAAGCCCTTCAATTTTACAAGCGGTATCAAACAGTTTTTTATTACGAGGAGATGCTGCAACAAATTGCTGCAATCGAGTTGATTCTTGATAGCTCTGTTTAAGATTGATTCCTAGCTTAGATGGAATCATCCTTGAAAGTTCATCCAACTCTTTTACAGATAGACCAAACGCTCTGCCAACATCTCGCAAAGCAGCTTTAGCTGCCAATGTCCCAAAGGTAATAATCTGTGCAACATGAAGTTCTCCATACTTATTTTTCACGTATGAAATAACTTTTTCACGCTTATTATCCGGAAAATCAATATCGATATCAGGCATGGAAATTCTCTCCGGATTTAGAAATCTTTCAAAAAGCAATTGATACTTAATAGGATCTACATCTGTAATATGTAAAACATAGGCAACGATTGACCCAGCGGCCGATCCCCTCCCTGGACCTGTTAGAACACCATTTTCTCGTGCGTACTTCATAAAATCCCAAACAATTAAAAAATAATCGCTATAATTCATTTTTCCAATTATGCCAAGTTCATATTCTAACCGCGCTTTATGTTCTAGAGTAGGCTCTGGATATCTTTCATTTAATCCAGCAAGACATAATTCTTTCAAATAGCTTAGTGCGTTTTTCCCTGTAGGTACAGTATATTTAGGCAAGGTAGCAAGTATACCTTCCATCTCTATCTGGCAAGATTCACCTACATTCCAAGTATTCTCAAGAATCTCTGGAACATCATGAAAAAGTTCTATCATTTCTTCTTTATTTTTTAAATAATGCTGATTGGAATTCCATTCATTTTGCTCTAAATCTGATAGCTTTTCTGAATTTTTAATTGCCTTTAAGCATTCATAAGCGAAATGATCCTCTTCCTTTAGGTATAGTACATTATTTGTTGCTACAAGCTTCACTTCTTCTTCGATAGCTAATTTCCTTAATTGTTCATTGAACTTTTCCTCAATGGTTAAACCATGTCTTTGGATGGATAAGAAGCATTGGCCAGGTTCAAAAATAGACTTCCATAACAATAATGTATTTCGTGCCGATTCCATATCATCCTTCAGAATACTTTGTTCCATTTCTCCCTCGAATCCTGGGGAAATGGCTATCAAGCCCTTTGCATAATGCTTTAGCCACTTCACCGGAATTCCTTGTGGATTCTTTGTTTGAATGGCACTGGTAATTTTTAATAAATTTTTAAACCCAAGACTATTTCTAGCTAATAAGATTAATGGATATGCATTTTCCTTTTCCCTTTCACTTATTACATCTACTGTTAGTCCAATAATCGGTTTTATTCCTTGCTTCCATGCTTCTTTATAGAAAGAAGCTGCACCATACATAACATTTCGATCGGTTAAAGCAATGGAATGATACCCTTGCAATTTAGCATTGCTGACCAACTCTTTTATCGAAAGAGTACTAGATAAAAGACTATATGCGCTAGAAACCTGAAGATGTACAAAAGACATAAATTCACCACTTTTCTTGTAAATTTTTCAATTTCCTATTAACAGAAAATATATTATTATGCTCATTCCTTTAAAAAGAACGAATTTCAACCGAAAATCTTCGGTTACCGTCCTTTTAGGATAATTTTTAAAAATATCATTTTCCCCTTAAAAATGTTTGGGGAAATAAACCTTTTTCCTTTCATTATAGTTGTTCACAGCAAAAAAAGAAAATATGTTCTCTTTATGGAGCTTTCCGAGTATTTAGAAATATTCCCATTGCATTTATAGGAAATGGGATACGATTTATAATCAAAAAACGATGCAAACATCCCCCCTTTAAAACATATAAAAGGAAGTTGTTAAAAACACTCATAAAACTGATAGTTTGTCCATAGTAATAAGAATAGAAGAATACTAGATAACGGTTTTACCATTTTTCAAAAGTGTTGCTAATAAGCGTGATGAATACGACAAACAATCTTTAGTCCTTGCTAATAACTTTGCGGTCTTTTTAGCAATGGACAAAACTAAAAAAGATAGAGAGGGTAAACATATGAACCAACAGCCATTCTTCCCTACCTTCATTGAAAGTTACTTTATTGCATTAGGCGTTATATTAGGTGGAGCACTTTTAGGCGGTCTCGCCGCATTTCTAACAGGAAAACCACTCATCACAGAAATCATCCGTGTATCTGGAATCATAAAAATCTGGGCAATCGTCACCGCAATTGGTGGTACATTTGATGCGATTGATACAATTGAAAAAGGAATTTATGATGCCGGAACAAAGGATTTATTTAAGCAAATCTTATTAATTGTCTCTGCTTTTGGTGGCGCGCATACTGGAATAACGATTATAAAATGGATAACGCAGGAGTATATTTAAAATGAGAATTCCACCATATTATAAAAATCAGGCAGTGCAGCGTTTTTTTGCCGGGATGGTAATCGGCGGGATAATCAGTTGGTGCATTTTTGTCTTTATTTTTGGCGTATGGCAGGAAAGATATAGTTCAGAAATTAAAACACAAAAAGCTACCATTGAAGATTTAGAAAGAGAGAAGAAAATTTGGCAAGAGGAGTTTGCTGCACAAAACAAAACAACCGAGGAAAAGCTGACAGTTGAAAGCATTGTTGTAAAAATAAACAATACAGATAAAGAAAAATATGACATTAAGCCATTCAATGCCCTTGAGATGGAAGATGCGATGAAAGAAGATTTATCGACCATTATTGCCAAAGACCTTGATATGGTATATAAAAGTCGGGCATTACTGAAAAAATCAATCGAAAACAAAGTAGTAGAATCTGATAAGAAGCGCTATAAATTTAAAGTAACAGAGTTGATTATCTATACAACAGTTCATGTTGAATTAAGTGTTACCTTTGCCGATTAAAAAGCAGCACGAGAAGGAGCAACCTTTCCTTACCAAAGAATTGTTCCGTTCATGAAGTAAATGAAGATAGTTCACTAAAAAACGACACTTACTTAGCTTTTGAAATAAGGTGCTGCTCCATAAAAATGAGACAGCACCTCTTTACTAGTAAAATTTATTTACAAACTTCCTCTAAATCTCTTATTACTGTACCTACTTCATCCCAATGATATATTGTTGCACCTGAAGCTAAAGGATGCCCTCCACCATTATACTTTTTTGCAATACCATTAATAACTGGTCCTTTCGAACGCAGCCTTACTCGTATTTGATCAGACTCCTCTATGAAAAAGGCCCATGCTTTTAAACCTTTTACACTTCCAAGACTGCTAACAAGTAAAGAAGCCTGTGCTGGAGTAGCATGAAATTGATCTAGTATCTCCTTGTTAATCATCATGCTTGCAACACCATTTTCATGAACATTAAAATTCTGGAGCACAAATCCACTCAGCTTTACAATAGAAGGGTCAAGTTCGTACATTTGGTCATATATATCTGTACGCGAAAACGAATACTTGATTAATTCTCCAGCATAATGAAATGTTTTTTCTGATGTGCTAGGATATAGAAATCTCCCTGTATCTCCAACAATTCCAGCATAAAGAAGCCTAGCAGCTTCATCACTCATCTTTAATCCTTGATCTTTTCCAAACAAATAAAGCTCATAAATCAACTCGCTAGTTGAACTAGCTGTAGTCTCTACCCAAGCAATATCCCCATATGCATCATCATTTGGATGATGATCTATCTTAATTAGCATTTTACCTGTTTGATATCGCTGGTCACAAACTCTTTCTTGATTAGCTGTATCACATACAATGACTAAAGCATCTTTAAATGTACTATCATCAATCTCATCTAATCTTCTAAGAAAGTTTAATGAGATTTCTTCTTTCCCTACGGTGTACACGTTTTTTTCCGGAAAAGAGGCTTTAATGATTTCAGCTAATCCCCCTTGAGATCCATATGCATCAGGATCTGGACGTACATGTCTATGAATAATGATTGTATCAAACACTTTAATTGCATCTAGTATTTGCTGTTTCATTTATTTCTCCCTTCCTTAATGACGGTCAATTAATTGACACATCATCATCGCTTTTCCTACAAGGATCCCATGGTTAAATACTTCCACATCTACCTTCCCAAATTTTCGTCCAACTTCTAGAATTTTTGGGGAAATTTCAATAACACTATCCATTTGAACAGGCTTGATAAAATAGATTGTCATATTTTCTACAACTAAATCCCCTTTTTTAAAACCTCTTAGTATTCTATTCGCTGCTTCTGATACAATTGTTGTAAAAACCCCGTATGAGATAGTGCCTAAATGATTTGTCATTTGCGGTGTCACTTCACAGGAAAAGGTAGTTTCCCCCTTATTTTTCCCTTTTGCCAACAATACATGCTTTGTTACAATATCATCAATTGTTTCCCCGATTTGAGGCTGCCTTTGGTTCATTTGCAATGCCTTTAATACATCTTGTCGACTTATGATTCCTTCTAGCTTATTTGCTTCATCTACAACAGGTAGTACTTCGATACCTTCCCATACCATCATATGAGAACAAGAAGCAACACTTGTTTTCCCACTAACAGTCATTGGATGCTTTGTCATGACTTTATCAATAGTCATATCCATCGATTTTCCGATAATATCCTTAGAAGTAATCATTCCTTGCACTTTAAAGCTTTGATCAACTACTGGAAAGCGTCCATGCAAAGTGTCTTTATTATATTGATGCCACAATGCAACATTATCTGTTGTCTTTAAATAGATTGTATCTTTAAGTGGCGTTAAAATGTCTTCCACTAAAACAATCTCTTTTTTTATTAGCTGATCATAGATTGCTCGATTTATCATTGCTGCAACAGTAAATGTATCATAGCTTGTTGAAATAATGGGCAGCTGCAATTCATCTGCTAATCTTTTCACATGATCCTCTGTATCAAATCCGCCCGTTATTAAAACCGCTGCTCCTGCTTTTAAAACATGCTCCTGTGCACGGACTCGATTCCCAATAATCAAAAGATTACCAGCACCCGTGTAACGCATCATTGCATCTAATTTCATCGCTCCGATAACAAAACGGTTCAATGTTTTATGTAAACCAGCTCTTCCGCCAAGAACTTGTCCATCGACAATATTTACTACTTCAGCGTATGTTAATTTCTCAATATTCTCTTTCTTTTTCCGTTCAATTCTAATCGTACCGACTCTTTCAATTGTACTTACATATCCTTTATTTTCTGCCTCTTTAATTGCTCGATAAGCAGTACCTTCGCTTACATTCAATGCTTTTGCGATTTGACGGACAGAGATTTTCTCTCCTACTTGTAATTCATCAATATAGTTTAATATTTGCTCATGTTTTGTAGCCAAATTACCACCCTCTTTTTAAGAACAGCGCATTGCATCCAATCTAACCTTTAAAAAGTCCTGTTCTTTTGATAAGGAAAGGAAACTTCTTGAAGTTTAGGCTAGACGAGAACGACTTGCACTAGACATTTTAATACCTTTTTTTCTATTTATCTGAAATTATTATCATTCAACTATTGAAAAGCTTACATATCTTTATTATAGAGTGAACTACTAGGGTATTCAATGACTTCTCGACTAATCGGTATAAAACATTCCAACATATATGGAAGTTAAAGGGGGGATGGTGTGGATTGAAAGATTTTACTTTAATCAACAATTATTATAAAAAGCAAAAGCTAGTAGAAGGTTCACTGGACTAACCTAAAATAGTGAGACAATATAAAACACCTCCAAAATGGCAATACTTGAGATAAGTATTGTGACATTATTCGGAGGTGTTTTTGCGTGGGCAAAAAAACTGTATATACAAAAGAGATT